>DAOWED010000001.1 GCA_030638685.1 Candidatus Heimdallarchaeota archaeon
GAAGGTGATTTTGTAAGAACTGCTGGAGTGTTTAGGGGTAAACTTGGTAAAAAGGTTGCTGCTTCTAATGTTTCACTTGTAGATGATGGCTCCATTCAAGAAATAGATGGTCATAACTTCTTTGGATTTCTTCCCTATGATGATGAAGGTGTTAAAACACGCAGGATAGATATTATTGATGATGGAGTACTTAAATTATACATGAACGATAGATCAACAGCTCATTACTGGGATGCTGAACCTACAGGTAATGCTCGTGCAATGTTCTTCTCCAATCAACCCATTGTGAGAATGCGTAACACATGGCTTGAAGCCACAAATGATTCAATGTCTCAAGAAGAGCTAATTGAAGCAATTGGAAATGGTCTTCTATTGAAAAAGAGTAAAGGAGGGCAAGTAGATCCAATAAGAGGAACCTTCAACTTTGGAACAGGCGAAATCTGGCTTATTGAAAATGGAGAAGTAACTGACCGAAAAAGACCTACTACTGCTGCAGGAAACACTATTCAGACACTAAAGAGTATTATAGGTATTAATGACAAGTTCGACAATGTTACTCACTCAACAGGTTTCTGTGTCATAGGAATGCAAGCTGTCCCCACTTCTATAGGTGGTGGCTGGATGGCTGTCAAAAATATTACAATAGGGTGATAAATATGGAACAAATGACAATTCAAGAAGCGATTAAATACGGTATTAAGTATGCCAAAAAGCAAAAGGCCAAAAGTGTAGAAGGACATGGCTCTTCAATCACTTCAGTAGGGTTAGAAGTTGAAAAAGGACGCCCCTCTGTCTCTAATGGCGTAAATAAAGGTTGTTCCTTTAGAGTTATTTATGATAATAATATTGGTTTTGCTTTTACAACTAATCTAACTCAAGCATCAATTGAACAAGCAATAAAATCCGCAATAGGTAATGCCAAAGTACGAGGCCCAGATCCTGTGAAACTTTCTTTTCCTGAAACTAATCCCTCAACAAGTGAAGTTAAGTTTGATCCTTCCTTGCTTGATGTGGATATTTCTGATATTGGTGACTATTATGATCAAATTCGAGAACCTTGCGAATCAAGTAATTTGAACTTTTTAGGAGCTCAACTTATGTATTCTTGCGGCGACATGATCATTCATAATTCTTCAGGACTTGAAGTAGAGCAGAAGGTTGGTTTTATTGGAGGAGGAGCATTTTTGTTATCTCTTAAAGGGTTAATTCCTTCTTGGGGTGGTGAATTTACCGGCTCTCGACACCTAAATAAAATAGACTGGACAGATCTAGGTCATAGATGTGTATCTGAGGTCAAAAAAGTAGAAGGACCAAAAACAATTAACTACAGCGATGAAGTACCAGTAATCTTTCAACCAGATGCTTTAGGTGGCATTTTTGGAGGATTAGCGACTGTACTTAATAGGATGTTAAGAGGTGATTCATTATATCAAAAGTCAACCTACTTCGCAGATCGAATAGGTGAGGAAGTAGCTGTCGCTGATTTCAGCTTTATTGATGATGGGTTACATGAGGATGGTCTTTTTTCATCCAATTATGACCATGAAGGAGTACCATCAATTACTTTACCGTTGATCGAGAACGGTGTTTTGAAGAATTTTCTGTTGGATAATTATTATGCTTCCAAACTTGAAACGGAAAGTAACGGCAAATGTACCAGATTCGGTGGATTTGGAGGCTTCAACCCCATCAAACAAAGCCCCGGAATAGGCACTTTTACTTCAGTGATTGCCCCAGGAGATGCTTCTTATGATGAGATGGTACAAGAAACGAAAGAAGGCTTCAGTATTAACAATATTATGGGAGTACATATGTCTGATTTTGCCTCCGGAAGATTTTCTGTCACAGGTTCTGGTCATTTCATTAAGAATGGAGCGATTAAATATCCTGTCCAAGACATCGCTATTTCTGGTGATATTCCTTCTCTTATTCAGAAAATCGATATGATCGGTAAAGAGCAAAAGATTGGTTTAGGTACAATAGTGCCCCCTCTTAGAATATCAAGTTTGAGCATAAACAGTCAGAAGATGGGTATGAAGTTTAAATCCATGCTTCTTATGTTGAAAGTACTAACTACTCTTAAACTTATGAAGCACCCGATTGCTGCTGACTAGTTTTTCTTCAAGAAACGGAGAAAATTAAATTATGATTTTCTCTTCTAGTCTCTTTTCTACTCTTCCTTTTCTTTTTCAATTAAAGAAATTCTTTTTTTAAACTACATCCCAAAGCTTCAAAACGAGTGTGTGTTATTGTAATTGTGAGTGATTAAAATAAGATTATTAGATACTATCGGAGGCTGGTTCATACTTAATCAAGAAGGAACCATGGTTTCATTCTGTTCTTTTGAAAAAGAAAGTGTGATTGTTGCCCAAGAATTAACGTCTCCCTCTGAACAATTAATTAAATCGTTAACTGATAATATAGTAGCGTTTGAGATAAACCAGTTGATTATAAGCTCTCCTCAACTTTACGATAATTTGAAGACAGAGCTTTCTATCTCTTTATCTTTAGATCCTTTAGATTCCATTCTTGTCTCAGCCAGAGCTAATGTTGAAACTTGGCTTATTGAACAAGGATATTTTTCCTCAGTAGTTGAAAAGAGAAACTTCGCAAGAGAAGTGGCCTCAATACTCACGAAAAAGAAAATACAATCAGCTAGTGAAAAACGTGATAAACATGTTGCTCAAGGAGTAGTAATGATTGATGAACTTGATAAGGCAATATCTGCTTTGATCAATCATCTAAGAGAATGGTACTCATTGCACTTTCCCGAATTGAACGATTCAATTGAAAATCAACTCACATACTCACGATTAATCAATCTTATTGGAGAAAGAAGTAAC
>DAOWED010000168.1 GCA_030638685.1 Candidatus Heimdallarchaeota archaeon
ACAATATTGACCCTGATTCTGGTTCTTCCTCTAGTGGTAGCCTCGTCACTGATCGTGTTGCCTCTATTCAATCCAAATCCAAAACCTCTTCCTCTAATAAAAGTGTTCGTTCGATTTTTTCCTTTTCTAAACGTAAACCCACCCTTATTTCCGTAGTTCAGCAGGTTAGTTACTCTTTTCAGTATTTCAAGCTTTTCAATGCTATTTTTTTCCCCAGCTTCATTATAGCTATATTTTTTGTTAATTATTATGACTTTTCTCTTATTGATCTATTTTGGGAGGTTCTTATCGTTACCGGTTCCCTGATGTTCGTTAGCTCTTTTTTTGTGAGTCCTTTCCTTCTCAAACTTTTTGATAAAACTATGGTTAATACAAATTCTCCTCTTCGTCGTATGGCCTTAGGAGAAACTTATTCCCCTGGTTCTTTACGAGGCTTACTCGTTCTTTTTTCTCTTTTTGTTCTCATTTCTTCTCTTCTTCTTTCTATGTTCTACCAAGGTTCTGGTAGCATGTATGTTTTCTTGATTGTTTTATCCTCGATAGGTGCTATCCCACTTTACTTATCTCCTTTCTTTCGTCCCTTCCACCCCGATGAAGAGATTTTTATTTAGTTCATCTTCCTTAATTTATGGACCGTGATTTTACTATCGCTGCTTATATTGTTAAGGATTCCAAAGTTCTTCTAATTCATCACCGTAAGCTCAACATGTGGCTTCCCCCAGGTGGACATATTGATCCAAACGAGCTTCCTGATGATACCGTTCTTCGTGAGGTTCTTGAAGAAACGGGTCTTGAGGTTTCTATTGTTTCTGATCAAGACTCTTACCCTTTTTCTGATGTTCGTCTTTTGGCGCGTCCTCACCATGTTCAGCTTGAATTGATTGATGAAACGACAGGTCATGAGCATATTGATCTCGTTTATTTCTGTCAACCCGTTAATGGGACTGTTCTTCTTAATCAAGAAGAAACTAACGCTATTCGCTGGTTTTCCTCTGAGGATCTTTTAGCTGATGAAATTGTACCTAATGTTCGTTTTATGGGCTTGAAAGCCATTGATCGACTTAACTAGTTCTTTCTATTTCCTCATTAATTACTAACCTTGCTATATTTTTTTTTAGTTTAGTTTTTTTGAATTAGTAAAACTCAAGTATTTCTTCATCGTTTTTCTATCATGGATATTGGTAATGTTCTTATTTCATCTACTCCCCCGGATGTTCTTGCCAGCCTTGCTAAGCTAGTCGATGCCAATGTTCGTAGCTTTGACCAGTCTCTCAAGATGACTATTATTCACGGTTCAATTGTTAAAGGAGGCTTTATTCCCGGATATAGTGATATAGATATTCAATTCTGGCTTTCCTCCTCTTGTTTTGGTCGTTATGGTCTTAAAACAAAATACAGTTCTCATCTACAGCATGAGCTTGAGCCCTTATCTATCGATAGCTGGAATAATTCTCCTTTACAACGACATTATCTAAATTATGACTCTTTACCTTTTTGGTGGACCGGCTACATTAAACATTTAGATGATCAATCTTTTGCTATCATTTCTGGACAAGACTTCTTTCAAGAGCGATTTCTTGCTACTAGAAAAGCATTAGATTATTCTCTTGCAAATAGCCTTTACCGTTTACCCCACTTCATTCGCTCCATCCGTCGACGATGGGGTTCTGATTCTAAAGAGGATTATCCCTCTCTTCTCAGGGTTACTGGATCAACTCTTTTTCCTTTAATGTATAATCTTGTTGGTTTCAAAACCAAAGAACCCTTCTCCACCTGGTTACTCCCCAAAGATAAGCTATTTGCTTCCTTTGATAATTTCTTCCCTGAAAAATTCTCTTCTCACGCTCGTGTCTTTTATCAATCAATTCTTGACTGGGATAAAATAATTCAATCAGTTTCTCTTGTTCAAAAGGCAGTTACCAGTGCTCTAGACTTTCTAATTAAAATTTATGCTTTTGCTGAGGACGAAAAAATGCTTCCTAGCCAAGAGCCAGTTCTCAGAGAGTAATTTTCAAGAGAAATAATTAATACTTTGTTAAATAAATGAAAAAAAAGAAAAATAAGAAAAATAAGAAAAATAAGAAAAATAAGAAATAAAAGAAAAAAAATGGAGAAGAATGAAGAGAATAAGATTAAACCTATGCTCTTCAGATGGGATTTTTTTATTTCAAATTCTTTATAGAGTGCCTCCTTCGGAGATAGAAGTAAGTTGCTACTGCACTAATTAATGCAGTTGATGCTAAGCTTACTATTGCCCAAGTTGGAATATTTTCTAAAGCATCTACTATGAAAGAAACTACCTCTGTCGTTTTGATATTTCCCACTTGATCTTCTACTTTAATCAAGACTTTTCCTGTCTCTCCATTTCTGCTGAAGGGGCCAATAACTGTAGTGAACTGGTCTCCACTCTTTACAATTTCAGAGTAAGATTCTCTCCAGCCATTATTTTCTTCAGAAAGATAATAGACACTTACTATCTTTACTTCAATATTATCTGTTGCTTCAAAGGTCAAATCAATCGAGTTTTTATCTTCTTTTTGAGATGTTTTCACATCTCTGATTACTGGACCAATTAAGTCTGAGATGGCTTCTCCTAACCAATTAAAGATGGTCGGGTTTTCACCTAATCTTTCTGGTTTTGAGGTTAGTTCCCATGTAGAATACATCGATGACAAAGTTCCTGCAGGTAATGACACTCCTTGAGTATTCAAAGAAATCAATCTATAGCTTAAAACTAACTCTTCTCCTTCACTTAAGCTTGTGATAAAGAAGCTTAGCTTTCCACCACTTACTTGAACTTCACTTATGCTATCTTCTTGTTCTAGTGAACCTGTGTCTACTTCAAAGCCGGTAGGTATTTTCTCTTCATAGATTAAAAGCATCTGTTCATCATCATTATTTTCCAGAGTAACTTTTACTTTCACAATATCGCCTATGTTTTCTACTTCTCCAGTTATAACTCGAGTTACTGCTATTGTTGGAGCACTTGAAACACTTAGTGTTACTGGATTGTAACTTAATCTCAAGGGATTAACTACTGAACCTCTATGGATGGGGGTTGCTTCTTCCTCAACTATCATTTTTATGCTAGTAAACTCTTTTACCACTATTCCTGGTGAGAAAACGGTCTTTGAGCTATCTGAGAAACGATAACTTAGTTTAGGTCCCTTTATGGAATAATCACCTGTGTTTTCGGGTGCAATAAAAACATAAGCGATATATTCTGTTCCATTTAGAAGAGAAATATGTCGATCTGCTCCTGAAATTAATTGTAGATCACTTTCTTGATTAGTAACATTTACATCAACAACATATGCAATATCTCCAACAGAATTAACAGAATAAACTACAGTGACTTGCTCACCTGGAGCGACATGTATCTCTTCATCTGTCGTCATTGTTATGTTAGGTCTGATGTATTCCTTTGTCTGGAGGTAGTAAGATACTCTTCCTTCTCCTGATACTTCAAAAGAGATATTATTCTCTCCAACTTCCATCTCTGATGTTAAATCAAAGAAGGCTGTATTAGCCATTGTTGGATCAGTATTGTTAAATGATACTGAGGCATAATGTTCTCCATCAACTAGTATTTCCACATCATAAGCAGACATGGGTTCACTTAATTGACCTATTAGAGTTAATGCAGAGATCGCTGCTGAAGTGTCAGCTGTATTATCCCAGCCATATGAGCCTTGCTGACTCATTATCCAATCCGTTCCATGCTCGATTAATTCATAATAACCTACGAAATCAAGTATTGCCAAGGTTTGAATAACGTTTGCTGTTGTTTCTACATTGCCTCCTAATGAGCGATAGTAATATCTTGTATCACTATCTCCCCAGAAATAACCATTCTCATCGACGATATAAGAGCTTTCAAGGTAGGTAATGAGTTCATCTTCAAAGAGAACCTCTTCAGGTGACATACTTCGTCCTCCTTGCTCAAAGAGTTGAATAATTAATGAGGCAGCATATGGGGAATGATTACTTACTGTTTCCCATCCTGTCATTAAATGGGAGATAACATCATCTATTAAGCTTGATAGATAAACATCTGTTTCTGCCAACATTAAAGTTCTAAGCACATAAGCAGTAAAGTCATAAGATGGAATATTCCAGAATGGAGTGGAATAAGACCCTTGATCTTCTTGGTTCTTCAAGGAGGTTATTCCTGCATTGATTATTTCTGGGTTAACATATATTCCGCTTTTTTCCACTTGATTTAAGGCGTTTAAGACAAAAGCAGTAATGTAGCTGTTTGATTCATCTTCAGACCACCAGCCCCAAGAACCATCTGAATGCTGGAATGAATAAAGCCTACTTAGAGCTACGGTGATCATATCGGTTAACACTGCATTTAGCTCTTCTGTTAATTCTCCAGTTTCGTTCAAGTACTGGTAAATCATAACAGTAGGCACCAATTTCGATGTTGTTTGTTCAACACAGCCATAAGGATAGCCTACTAATCTTTCCCATGATGAAAGAGCAGTATCGATAAACCCACTACTTAGGTAAAGGTAGGTTCTTGACTGAGTTGCTTGCTCAGGTAAGTACCTTGTGATTGAATCTTGTCCTTCTGCTACTCCTGATTGGGAATTTCTCCAGTCCAAGCCATTCGGGTAAATATAGATGTCATCCCTTATTCCATCTGAGAAAGGTTCATCATTGATAATCGTCCAAGCAACTATCTGTATTGAGATATCTCCTGCTTCTTTCAAATAAACAGACCAGCTCACCTGAGCTGCATAATCTTTAGGAACAAGGAAGGTTTGTGTAGCGTTACTAAGGATGGTTGCTTCAGGGATAGAGAGACTTATCGTTACTTCTGCATCTTCTTCAAGGTAATTGTATACTATTCCTGATAGTTTAGTGAAATCATCTTGAAGTAAGGTTAATGGTCGATTAAGTTCTACAAAGAAGGGGAGAAAGGTTGTTATTGCTTTTGTTTCCACAGTTACATAGTTTCCTTTAATCGCTACTACCCTAATTGTCCATTCTCCAATGTTATCAGGTAATGAAATATTTAGTGAGACGCCTTCTTCTGGAACAAATAAGTTGGGGTTCCATCCTGTTGAGTCCTTGAATTCATCTCTTATCTTGACTTCTTCTCCAGCAACAGTGATAGTTGGTTCTTGCGATTTGGTAGCTCTATCAGAAGTGTCAGTATCACCAACAGCACCAGACTCCAACGCATAGTTATCATATCCCCATCTTATTCCAAGACCATTGTAGTAATAGCCCCACCAGTACCAGTTATGGCTCTGATGTATTCCCCAGCTTGCTGTTGTTGTCAAAGTAGGCCAATAATCATCCTCATAATTATGTTCTTCCTCAGTTCTTTCATCTGCTTTTACTGCAAAAAGAGCTGAATCAATAAAGGAGGCACCAATTGTTCCATTTACTGGGGAACCGTTGGCTGTGAGTAGTTGAATTGTCACTTCCATTATTTCTCCGGGTTCATATTGTTCCTTATCCGTTTGAATATCAACTATAAGTGTCGGATCTACTTCAATTAATATCACATCATAAAGTAGTTGTCCTCTGGAGTTAATCGAGATGACTGATATCATGAACTTTGGAGCCAGGTCAAAATCAATAACCATAGAAAGTTCATAGGTTCCTCTCTCTTCAATAACTGCATATGAATAAATTCCTCGTTTTGAGAACTCAACTATTACAGGTGAAACAACCTCTTCGCTAATAGTTATGGTAGCTTCAAAAGTCTCACCAACAACTACTTCCGTCTGAGAAGTTTCTATTTCGAGTACTTCTGGAGAACCAACTTCGAATTCTGCCCTTGCAGAACCCATATTATACCAATAATTATAATATCGCTCAAGGAATGATTTTTTGATACCCCAGAGATAGATATGGTAAGTTCCATCTGGTGCAGAGGAGCTTAATTTGAATGTGAATGACCTAGAACCATCTATCGTTACAGTTGTATCGCCAACAAGGTCGTACTCTGAATCATAAATATAGATTTGTGCTTCAATTTCTTCAGAAGCTAAATTAGAAGCTTTTCTGCTAGTAACAGTGAATGATAGCTCGTCTCCAGCACCATAGGATTGCTGAGACATCTCCAAATCAATCAATACATTTGAATAAATGAAATTGTATGTTTCTGATTCATAGTCTTCAGATGCCAAATGTATGGTCACCTTATAAGAAAACTCAGTAGAGTAAGAAATCTCGTCATTGGTTATATCAACATCAACATAACCATAGCCCCACTCATTTGTTTTTGCTTCATAACTACCGATTTTAATGAAGCCTAAGGCAAAAATCTCCACAGTTACGTCTTTATTAGCTAAAGAATTCCAGTTATAGTAATAATATCCTTCATCTTCCATTTGAACCCATGAATAGGCTGAAAAATAAATCGTAGGCTGATCATCAGGTTGTAAAATGTAAGGATTTGACCATGCATAAACACCAACATGAAAGTCATCAGGAGTTACTTCAACTGAAGTTGAACCGGTAGCTTCTCTCTCAAATTCATCAATTGCTAATGCGCTAATTTCCATTGAAAAATCTAAAATTTCAACATTGGAGGGTAATTTCCAGCTGAATTCCCAGAGACCTTCAACGTCCGCAGTTCCAGTGATGGATTCTTCAAAGTTTGAAAGTTTGAAAGTGAGGGTTATATCGGCAAAAGGAACAGGTTTTCCAAAGTAATACTCAGTTGAGATTACTCCTTTGATTGTTTCTCCTTTTTTAGCATAGTCCTTTTCAGGGTCAATAGTGACTCTAAACGCCGGTTTAATGTAGCGATCTACTGTAATGTTAACTAGCTCACTTGATTGCTCACATTCAATCAATAGTTTGTAATCACCTGCATCAAGAACACTATCAAGTGGTAATTGAAAAAGAAGAATTCCTTGATCATTTGTTACTTGACTCCATCTACTCATTGTTCTGCCTTCTGGTGATTGGAAGCTAAGATAACATTCTTTGTTTATTGCGGGAGTTCGGGTTACTCTCCAATAATCAACTTCTTGGATCTGAGAACGACCATAAACGGTTTCTCCAGGCTGATAGATTGTTTTATCCAAGGTTGTGATCTGCTCAATTGGAGTATGACTTTGCCAGCCAACCCATGAGTATCTAGAAGCACTGGTTTGAAAACTATCTTTTGAAGCGTTCACTTCTAAGACCGTATTATGATAGTAACTATCAATCGAGACAGTTTCATTTGTTAAGGTGAGTAAACCATTAGAATCAGTGTATCCACTGTCTAATATCGCTACAGTATCCTCATATTCATCAGAATAACTGTACTTCTTGATAGACATAGTCACAAAAGCATTGGCAACGGGTTCCAATGTGGATGAGTTGACAACTAAGGCATAAGCTTCAATTCCAGCACCGGGCATGAAGAAATAAGGTGCTCTGAAAAGAACACCCAACTCAGAAGCTGAAAAAAATCGATAAGTAGATGAAGAATCAGTAATTACACGGATAGTGTAAGTGCCTGATTCTGAGGGAGTATAGGAAGCTTGAATCTCACCATCCCCATTGGTTGTTTCATAATAAGTCTGCAAGATAGTTACAGAATAATCATTACCATAGTAAAAATAACTATATTGACGACCTTCATAGATTTGAATAGTAACGGATTTGCCGCTTACGGGGGCTAAATCGTTAGTTACTTGAATTGTAAAGTCCAATGGACTTCCCACATCTACTATAACACTGTCCACATCGATATTTACACGGTCAAATGAAGCTGCTAAGCTTATGTCATCTTGAACATCATTTGTTCTTTGATCGACCATTTTCGGTAGAAAATCGTTGGGGACGGTATAACTTTGCTCAAACAAATCCAAGGGAGAATACTCTGGCTCGTTTGAGAGTTCAGGTTCGGAAAAGAAAGTCAAATCTTCTACCTCACCTTTAGCTGATGACGCATTACTGTTATCTACAATAAAAGAAGTCGCTAAAAGGAAGAATAGGATCATTGAAGTAAATAGTTTTAACTTAATTTCCTTAATTTTTCTAGCTGAGTAATTAAGCTCCATAATTATTTTTATCCAAAAAGTATTTTTAAACCACAGATTGAAACACCTTGTTCTAATATTAGAACAAGGCTCAGAGTAAAGGTTTAAGCTAGTTTCAAGGTGAAAAATTAATTGTCAAAAAAAGAAATCACACCTCAAACAAGGTAAGAAGTGTAATAGTGAATATTTCTTGAAAAAAAAATTGAAGAAAAAAAAAGGAAAAAAGGCGCTTTTGAAAGAATAACTAAGACTGAACAGTTGAAAGGTAAGAAAAAAGAGAAGTGAGAGCTATTGAACGATGAGAAAGATGATTTTTTTCAGAAGGAATAAGCTCAGCAAAGGTGAAATCAGGAGTTTCGTTTGGGATGAAAATAGGATCAAAACCAAAACCATGACCTTTAGAACGGGCAGAAGCTGAGATAAAGCCATCAACGCGACCTTTGAAAAGACGAACGCCTTCATCAGAAACAAAAGCAACTACAGACAAAAAGTAAGCTTGACGATCACTTTGATCAGGAAAGGGAGAAAGGAGGGATAAGATGCCGTCATTGCCTAAAGTTTGAAGGACATAAGAAGAATAGGGGCCAGGGAAACCGTTAAGTTTCGGGATGAATAATCCAGCATCTTCAAGGAAAAAAGGGGGATCGATGGATCCGAGTAAGTTAAGAGCACTAGACATTGCTACTTCTTCTAAAGAATCAGCTTGAACCTCAGAATATTTTTGCTTAGCGTGATTAAGTGATAAATTGAAAGATTGAGCAGTAAATGAAGCTTCTTCAAATTTGTGAGGGTTTGATGTAACAAAGGAAAGAGGAAGTGAAGGGTCAAACATAAGGTAAGAAAGAAAGAACGGTACTTAAAGGCAATTAAAAGAGCAAAAAGTCAAAGTTAAGACTGAAATCAAAAAAAAAGAAAAAGAATGGTACCAAGGGGGAGAATTTCGTTTCCGAAGGATTTACCTTTCGAGAATTTCGAACTCCCGCGGGTAAGAACCCAGTTGGTTTCTGGCTAGACGATTGTTTTAAGCTAGGCTCAAGCCAACCGCTTTACCGGGCTAAGCAACCTTGGTACTATTTTTTATGTGTGTTATTTCATTCACGATGGTTTTCCTAAAAAATACTTCGATTGAGCTCTTAGTTGTTTTTCTCTTTCCATTCCACCATTGCTTTTGCCATTTTTTGGACTACTTCTTCTTGATTAGCTGCTTTTACTACTCCCGAAGCTAGTAGTACTCCAAGCGTTCCAAGGTCTAGCGCCCCTTTTACGTGTTCATCTGTTTTTACTCCAGCACCGCATAATACCAGTGTTTCCTTTGTTACTTCATCTACCAATCTGACTGTTTCTTTCACTATCTCTGGCTGGGTTGTAACACTTACGTCTCCTCCTATTAGCTCAGGTGGTTCCATTGCTACTGCCCATGGTTCAAGTGATGCTGCTGCTTTTGATAGCAAAGGTGATGCTGCGCACACGCATGCCATTATTTTTTCTCTGTTTAGTAGATCTAGTGTTTTTTCTAACTTCGTGAATCCTATTGGATGTTCTGAATGATTAAGCAGTGTTCCCGTTACACCTATCTCCTTTAGTGGCATTATTGGTTGAAAACCGGTGTAGCTTCCTTGTTCGAATGGGTCTGCATGCTGCGCAAAAATGGGTAAATTAATTTCTTCGATTATTTTTGTTAGGTCGATATTAGCTGGTACTGGTATGATTGTTACTCCATACTCGTTTGCTGCTTTTTCCAATATTTTTGCTAGTTCATAGGCTTTTTTCCCTACTCCTTCCGGAGAATAAGTTTTGAAATTAACTATCAAATAAGGTGGTTCAAAATAATATGATGGCATATGGAGAGGTTTTATTTGATATTTTTAAGTTCTCTGCTTTTTTTCAATAGCTTTTCTTTATTTTTTCACTGTTGGTCAACCTAAATATTCAATAATCACTTTATGGTCACTTATATTGAATGGGTTCTAGCAACTTTGATCGAATAATTGATGATGAAGACGAAGGTGAAATTTACAAACATAAAACGGGCATTACTTCCCTTGATAATCGTTTAGGGATGAGATATTCCGATGATAAAGGTATTCCTGATAAATCCCTTATACTTGTACATTCCCCTGCTGATAGTAATATGGCTACTTTGCTTATTCAAAGAATTTTAACTAACTTTTGTGAAATGGATAAAAATAATTTTGTTTTTTATATTCATTCTTCAAGACCTAAGACCCTTATTATGCGGGACTTCACTGCTTATGATGTTGATATTAAACCATACATCAACAAAACATGGCTCTTTAAGGATATGTATGGCCTTAGTGGTAGCATAAGAGCTAGTTCTTC
>DAOWED010000123.1 GCA_030638685.1 Candidatus Heimdallarchaeota archaeon
GGATCATGCATGATGAATATACACTCAGTTTTGATTTGGTAGATCCCATTCTTTTTTGTTATGTGTATGAAGGACAGTCATATACAGCCATGAAGAAATTGGAGAGATTGATGACCGAAGTGCATGAAAGTGAAGTGTGGTCAGCTTTAGAAGAAGTAGGCAAAAAGGGCTATAAGTTAAACTATGGAGAAATAGCCCAAATAGAAGGTATGATGGGAGAGATATTCATAACAAATTGATGGATAAGTTAATCCAATTATTTATGAAAAACTCATTCTACAAGTGTAACACTGGTTGCTTCATATCCTGCGTTACTTACTGTTTTCTTGATGATTTCTTCATCTAATGGTTCCTCTGATGTAACAGTAGCAATTCTAGTATCAAGATCAATATCAACATCTTCAACTTCGTCTAGTTCCATCATGAATTTCGTTACTTTATTCACACACATCATGCAGTGCATTCCGGGGATCTTAACTTCATAAGTACTCATAAAAATCACTTATTATTATAATTATTACAACGATTAATAGTAAATAAAACTATTTATCAATCAGAAATGTTGGAAGAGAGCTTAGAACTTCTTAAGAAATGATTTGTTCTTCATTTGGTTCACTAAATGTCCAGAAAACCAAGGAAACAAGCGAGAAGAAGGCAGCGAATAACATAATATAATCATAGCTTTCGAATAAACTATAGATAACGAAAGCAAAAATTGGTCCAAAAATAAATGAAATCGAGCTCGTTGAATTAAGTAAACTAGCTGCAGTAGCTTTTTCTTGGTTGTTTTCAGTTAACAATTTTAAGGAACCAACATATAATGCAGCCCACGAAATACCTAAAAGGACCTGAGTAAGGGTTATTGTAAGAAAGGAATTACAGAGAGTAAATAAAGCAAAAGTAACTGCTGAGCCAAATAAGCCAACAGAAACTAATTTGGAATTATCTATATTGTCCGTTATTAAAAACATAACAACAAATTGAGTGCCCATGTTAGTTGCTTGAACTATTCCTAATTGCATGTTGTTTAATTGTAACTCCTCATTGAGAAAGAGAGGCCAAAAAATCCAAATTGTACTGGCTGTTCCATGACGAAGGAGAAAGGCAAAAAGCACTCTAAAATTTTTCAACATTAATTTAACTGGAAGAATAGGAACAATGACAGGTTTAACATCTGTAGGTTCAAGAGATAGAGCAATAAGAAAAGCAACAAAGAAGCTACCGGATGCACCAATAAAAACAGCCTCTAGGCTGACAAATTCAGCTAAAGCCCCTCCAAAAAGACCTCCTAAAGCCCAGCCCAAACTGCCAAAAGAACTAAATTTACCAAGTTTTTTGTTAGTATCAGTGACATAAGCAACTAAAGCCGCAGGATAAATACCCATACAAAAACCAGTAATTGTACGTAAAAAGAGATATTGCCAGAAACCAGTTAATAGTAAATAAGTAGGGATGGAAAGACCAGAAAGAATAAGTCCTAGTTTAATGTATGATCTTCGCCCATAAAGATCAGAAAAACGACCGAAAGCAATTGATGAAATCACAAGAGCAATTGAATATCCTATTGCTAGATATGAAACCTCTAAAGTTGTAACACCATGTTCTTTTACATAAAGTGGAAAAAAAGTTCCTCCCGTCATTAAACCTGCCTTGGCCAGAAGTTGAGTTAATTGAGCTTTCACGATATTCATAGGAAATTGAATATTTATAAAGATTTGAATAAAGGTAAGATGATAGACTCAAGTACTGTTTTCAATAATAGTGTATTAGTAACCAAAAAAACAAATACTAATGATCTATAAAAAACCCATGCTCTCCAAGTTCATGAAAATTGATACTACAAGTACAAAGCTGGGAGAATTTCTTCTTTTGCTTTCTGCGATTTTCTGGGGATCAACTTTTGTCTTAGTTAAAGGAGCAACAGAGCACATGGGGATCAATCTATTTTTAGCTGTAAGATTCTTACTGGGTTCCATAGTTCTGTTACTTTTTACTTGGAAAGAGCTAAAAAAAGCCACAAAGAGAGCATGGATAAACGGGTTAATTTTGGGAATTATTTTATGGCTGACTTTCTTAACCCAAACATATGGTATTCAAGTTACCTCAGCTACCAATTCAGCTTTAATTACGGGGCTTTATGTTGTTCTTGTTCCTTTCCTTTCTCCTTTTTGGACAAAGATAATGCCTTCCTTAAAAATGACTTTTTATGCAGTGGTAGCTTTTTTAGGCCTGGTTCTCTTAACAGTGGATTTTACAACTTCTTTCACCGTAAATTACGGTGATGCTTTAACTTTGGTAACTGCCTTATTAGTGTCAGTACACATAATCTTAACAGGAATTTATGTCAAAGAAGAGAAACCCTTAGTAATCACTCAAATACAGATAATGACCGTGGGCATACTTTCAGCATTTTTTGCTCTTCTTTTTCAAGAAACACTTATCCCAAAAACAGGTATACCTATAATTATAACAGCAATACTTGTGTGTGCACTAATATCAACTGTTTTTGCATATTCTGTTCAATCACACTTCCAGCAATATGTTTCTGATTCAAGAACGGCGATTCTTTATGCATTTGAACCCGTCTCGGGAGTAGTCTTTGGAGTACTATTTGGAGATGTTTTTTTGATAACTGGATGGTTAGGAATAACTTTGATACTGATTGCCATAATAAAAACATCTCAAGAAATAGGTGATCTAGATGATACTTCAGAAATTTCAGAAACAAGTTCTTGAAATCGGAATATTTTTTTACAATGTATATTGATCTTTCAGAACAGCTAGAAAGATGAGAAAGATGGGACACATAGACAGCTACTTGGACTTACAAAAAAGACTGGAGAAAATGCCTCAAGGGGCTCCTGAAACAGAAACACTATTCAAAATACTGGAAATACTTTTTACTGAGGAAGAAGCAAAGTTAGTCTCTGTTCTTCCTATTAAGAAATGTACCATCAAAAGCGCAGCTAAAGCTTGGAAAAAGAGTGAAGTAGAGGCTGAAGAAGTACTAAATGGTCTTGCAGAGAAAGGTTTGATGATGGATCTTATTAATAAAAAAGGTGAAAGAACTTTCACTCTTGCCCCTCCTATGGCCGGTTTCTTTGAATTTTCGCTAATGAGAACTGATGGAAAATTCGACAGAAAAATTCTTTCAGAGCTTTACCATCAATATATCAATGTGGAGGAAGAGTTCGGAGCAATGTTATGGGCATTAGAACCAGCTATAGATAGATGTCTAGTTAACGAGATCGCTGTTCCTGAAGAGCTGCAATCAATTGTTTTAGATTATGAACGAGCTACTCATATAATAGAATCAGCTACTTGCATAACCGTAGGAACTTGCTATTGCCGTCACAAAATGGAACATTTAGGAAAGGCTTGTGATATGCCTCAAGATGTTTGCTTAACTTTTAATGGTGCTGCAGAAACACTATCAAAGCACGGAATAGCTAAAGAAATAACAAAAGAAGAAGCTTTTGAAATATTAGATAGAGTGAGGGATTTGGGGTTAGTACAGATAGGAGATAATATTCAAGAAGGAGTAAACTGGATATGTAATTGTTGCGGTTGCTGCTGTGAAGCACTTTTAGGTTACAAGAATTTTGGTTATGCTCAAAATATTCGAACAAATTTCTATGCCAAAGTAAATGAAGAAGAATGCAATGGTTGCTCAATTTGTGAAGAAAAATGCCCTGTAGAGGCCATTTCTATGGTGGATGATCTTTCGGTGATAGATGTGTCTCGTTGTATAGGTTGTGGAGTCTGTACTCGTTTTTGTGCAACAGAAGCTCTAGTGCTTGAAAGACATGAGGAAACAATGTTCGTTCCCAAAGATTCTTTTGAAAGAGTAGTTTTAGAAGCAATTCAGACAAATAAACTGCATAATTTACTCGCTGATAATTTTTCATCGCTTTCTAACAAGATTATGAATCGTTTACTCAAAATGCTATTCTCTCTTCCTCCAGTTAAGAAATCGTTAGCTGAAAAACAACTAAAATCAAGATATTTGACATCTATGTTTAATATGTACAAAAAAATCAAGGGAGGAGAAGAATTGGAAGGTTTTGATCCATCTTATTACGATCATCCAGAACTAGGTCGCGATTGGAAGGTTGAACTAAAAGATTAGATCAATAATAAAATATTAAAACCATGTCAAATTTTATTAGTGTTTGAGTGAACGAAAGTTATTAATGAAAGGAAACCAGTACGTAAGTGTTAATATGCAGAGTAAAAACCAAGTTGAAATGAGCTATTCTACTCCACCAAGAAGAAACTTTGAACCTTTGGACGGTCTTTATCATGGAACAAGAATAGTTATGAGCCAAGTTACCGGTTTAATAGCTGTAATAGTCTGGTATTTTATCTTCAGCTTGCATCCAACCGAAACTGCCTCTCTTTTTACAACTTTATTTATGGTAGTAGCTTTAGGCACAAGAGAAGCTGTTTTACAAGTAGGAAGACGCCTTTCTTACAAACCCCCTTTATTACTGATGAGAACAGACAGCTATGACAAAATAATGAGCTGGAGTGGCTTATTTGCTCTTTTCTTTTTGCAAATGTTTTCATCATTTTTTGGTTTCCCTGAAGCTTCTTCACTTCTAGGTGCTCTCAGTTTCTGGATCTCTTTCATATGGTCTGATTTTATTTTTCTCGCAATAATATCATTTAAACACAAATGGTCACCTTTCAAATTATTCAAATCTGTTTTCAAATATTCATTGACTTCTTCAGGTATGGATGCATATGAACTAAAATTAACAGAAGTTGTGAAAGAAGTTCAAACATATGTTTACCAATTACAGAGATATAATGAAGAGATATTTGATCCTTCCATGAAAA
>DAOWED010000159.1 GCA_030638685.1 Candidatus Heimdallarchaeota archaeon
CAGGCACAAGCACTAGCCGAAGAGAAGGGACTGAAAAGATTAGCTAGTAAAATATCAAGTGAGCATGATAAACTATTGAACCAATTAGATCAATGGGATGAGCTGATAGCTGAAGATGCGTCTATTACTGAAAGTGTGAAGGTAGCCAATTTGGAAGAACTGGTAGGGTGGATGGCAAGAAAAAGAGAGATAAAAATAGATGAACCAGAAGATGAGCCAGTAATGCTATTATTAGTTGCAGAGAGTGGTATACCGATCTATAGTAAAAAATTCGACCAAACTAAAGAATTACAAGATATGCTGATCTCTGGCTTTTTAACAAGTATCAATTCTTTTGTACAAGAAGCATTTGAAGTAAAAGGGGTGATAAAAAGGATCATGCATGAGGAATACACAATTAGTTTTGATCTGATAGAACCTATTCTTTTCTGTTATGTGTATGAAGGACAGTCGTATACAGCAATGAAGAAACTGGAGGAATTAATAACAGGAGTACAAGAAAGTGAAATGTGGTCAGCATTGAAAGAAGTAGGGAAAACAGGTCATGGATTAAAAACAGATGATAAGGAACAAATAGAAGGGGCAATAAAAGAGATATTCAAAATAAATTGATAAGAAAAAGTCCATAATCAATTATTCTCTATTTTAAATAATTTTTAATAAAAATAATATCAGATGAGAATTACTTAGAAGCAGTGGTAGTAAAAGAAATGGAAAGTAAAATAATAGAAGAACGGTTTCAATCAATTAAAGACCAACTTCGAGATGAAGTAAATCTTGGTCTAAGTATATGGAAGGATATCTTTCAAAATGATTTTACAGATGAGGTTGTATATGTTTATGCAAAAGGGTCAGCGGTGAAAAAATGGGATACAGCTATTGATTATGTGCCAATACTAAGTGATGTTGACATTCATATAAAAGCGAAAAATCTTAGTCTCTTTCAAGAAAAACTAACTTTAGAGAAGGCTTTTACTCTTTCTGAAAAGTATAAGCAAACATTTGAAAGAAAACAAAGTAAAAAATCAGATACCAATTCTTCTCCACCCGTTCACCTTCCACGATTTCAGATAATGACGGAAAATCAGTTATTTGAAGACCCTAAAATTATTCTCCCAAGAAAGGAAGATATTAAACTCATTTTTGGGGAAGTAGAATTTCCCAAAAATGATATTTCTGATGATTTTATAAGAAAAGTTGATTTAGAGCGATTAATTGAGGATTATGCCTTTGTTAATTCATTAGCTTCAGCAGTTTTTGATCGTTCAGCTAGTTATGAGTTCTGGACAGTATTAAGAAGAATGAATTGGCGTGTTTCTCCCACTCCAGTACGGCTTCTTACTCAGATAATAGACGCTAATCCATTAGATGTTTGGACTTGGAATAGAACAACTATTATTAAAGAACTAATTAGTCAAGGATTTCCAGAGATTGCAGAAAACTATCAAAATTACTATTTAACAGGTTGGAAACTCTTTAACACAGATTTTAAAGATCTAACTCTTTTCAAACAAGCCATTATTTATGGTAATTCATTACTAACAAATTGCTATCATGTAGCAATACGGCTTCAACAAGAAAGAGATGAAAGCTTATTTGATGCTTAATTTGTGAATATAAATTATAGATATTTTCCCAGATGTTTTCTCATCATAGCAGCTGTTTCATCTTCAATTTCATTAAGATCAAAGAACATGGCATCTAATTGCTTTTTAAAAGTAGTTTCATAATCTTTAACTAAAGCTTTTTGTGCCTTTCTTACCTCTGGTAGCTCTCTATTTGATAATATTCCAATAATTATTGTTTTACCAGGTTCCATCATAAATTTCATGCTTCCAGCATCAATTGATCTAAGCAAAGAATCTTTTCCCAAGGTTTCTGTCATTAGTGAAGAGATCGCTGATATCATGCCTGAAATGAGGTCAGAATGAGTTTCTAATATTGCATATTCTTCCGAATAAATCTGCTTATTAAATAAAACACCTGTTTGAGCAATAACAAATGTGGCAATTATTTTAGCAGGTATCAATTTTTGAACTTCATCAAAAGCTTCACCAATCTGGTTCTGATACTCATCTTGTGAAGCTGAATTGTACACTTGAGTCATCTTTTCCTGTAGATTTTCAAAAAATGAAGTTGATAATGATAATGCAGCTGTCAAATTAACGCTGTATCTTTTTGTTAGAAGATCGATAAATTGTTTAACGGCTCTTTTTCGTTCTTCAGTAATTTGCTTTAATGACCTTAGAAAAGCTTCCAAGGAACGAACCAAGTAAAGGTATGCTAGATCCGGATGATTATCTTGTAGCAATGTCTGACCGGTGTTCAGCATACTTTCTCCCGCTTTCCAGAAAGATTTTATGGCGTTTGAACGAAAATCAACTTGCACTTCCTTTAAATTCATTAACCATGCCAAGTTGGATGCCATATCGAAAAGATCACCAGAACGTGAGTAATTACCTGTTTCGTAATTTATCAAGGCTAGTGAACTATATATGACTACAGTGTCAATAGTTACTTTCTGCGTTTCTAGAGTTATTTCTAAACCTAACATAAGACACTTTTCTGCTTCTTGATATAATTCTAACTTGATTAAGCAAGTTCCAAAATAGCGATAAAAAGCTATCAATTGAGTATCATTCATTATTTTTAAATCATCAATTTGCAGTGAATTAAAAACACTTCGTGCTCTTTTAAGATTATTTTTCTTAAGCTCAGCAATCCCTGAATTTATTACTGCTAAAACTTTGAGTTGATTATTTTTCTCGATATGTTCACTAGCTAATAACCTGTTAAAGAGTTCAACAGAATAAATTAACCTCTTAGTTCTTAATAGTGAAATAGCTAAATTATAGATAAAAGTAAGGGCTTCTTGTTCGAGAGCTAATGCGTTCATCTTTGACAAGGATTTATTTAGCTGGTTCATTGCTAGATTAAAAGCCTCTGCTCTTTCTTTTCCTTCTGCTTGAAAAAATTGAACAAAAATTTGTTTTGTATAAGTCAAAGAATAAATTATCTCTTCATATGTGCTCAAAGCACTTCCCAAAGATTGTAGCACTTCTTTGGTTTCACCTTCTTTAATTAATGATAATCCAGTGAATAACCAATCAATATGAGTGTTAACATGGTCATTACTTGAAAGGATTAACCGGTTATAATTTTTGGTAAAAAGAGAGGAATAATCGTTCATGTTATCTGGTTTTAGAGTTAATAGCTCTTTAAAAGTAAGATCGAACGTTTTGGAAAGCTTGAAGACACCTTCATTTTTCTTAAATAATTCTGCTGAAAAAGAAATACCATACGCTTTTTTTTCATTAGGAAAAAAGGCAACAATCACATTAGTTGAGCTGTCATCAATTTCTAATTCAAAACTTAAGCTAATGGGTTCTTGTGTCGAACTATATGTGGCAATAGTTTCTTCAATTGCATGTGAAAAACTATCAAATGACTGATCTTCCTTTTCTTCTCTATTTACTTGGTAGGACCAGCTCCATTCCTCTTGTTTCTCCCCATAAAAAAGTAGACTTCCTTTGGCAAGCAACCATAACATTAGTTTTAGCACCTTGGTTTATGGATATATATGGAAATTAATTCTCTTTAAACTGTTTAAACTCTCTGGGAAACACCATTTTTTGCTTGATAGTGATTTTTTCAAGTTCCTCTTGCGTTTCTTTCAAAGTGAAACCTTCTAGTTGTAATTCCGGTTGATGAGGATAAAAATCGATATTGGCAGGAGCTTTTACTCTATATCCTGCAACTGCTGATTCGATCAGATAATAAGGGTCAAATATAAGATCTTTTTCGATTTCTGGAATATTAAATTTAAGTTTTTTCCGGTCTGCTGTTTTTTCCTCAACAGGTTGTGGTGAAAAATCTGTAACTTCCACTACATCAAATTCTATTGGAATTTCGTCATAAATTACCAGTTCTTTGTTTCTATCACCTTTAACATAAATTAAAATGTCATAGCCATTCATTTCATAAACGGGTTTTATGATTTTTACAACTGTATAGCCCTTTTCTTCACCTTCTATGGTATACTCTCTTTTCGCTCGAATGATATAGGGATATGGTTCCAACCAGTACGATTCTTGAAGTGTTTGATTGGGTAAAACATTCTTAAACTCCCAAAGAACGGTTGTTCCTTCCTCACCTTCTATTTTTTCTTTGCTCTGTTCAAGTAAAGGCATAGTATTTTGAATTATGAATTCTTTAGGGATATGATCTTTAATCAGTAATTCACTCAAAGTTGAAGGGTTGTCATTTACGTATTTACCAGTGGAAGTGAATTCTGTATCTGTTTCTTTTGTAATTGGCTCATAAGCGTTGATGATGTTGATAGAATGAACATCTTGATGAATAAGAATAGTTCTATTTATTCTTCTTTGAAATTTGTAAGTTACTTCAAAGGTTGAACCATTCTCTAGCTGATCAATAGACCATTTTACTTCAAGACCATCATCTCCGGGATTAAAGGTTGGTTCTAGATCAAAAGACCCAATGTCAAAAAGATCAACTCCGTATGAATAAGGTATAACATCGACAACTTCTAGGTCTGTTATTGGTCCCCCGTAAGTGTTAGTTATCGTAGATGTCATTTCAGGTACACTTGGATCAAGAGACGGGGCAATAATGTTTTCTTTAGTTATTTCTATCGGTTTTCCGTCAGGTCCAGTTGCTTTAATTTTTGATTTTGCTGTCTTTTCAGGCAGTACTTGATGTTCATCTAACAAACTAGTAAATATTTGAAATTTATCGTCCTCAAATTCTGGTAATTTAGTTAGTTTAACATGCTTTACTTTGATTTTAACGTTCTTGGGAGGACTTACTTGTGATAGAAATCGCGCAGAAGGGACTACTTTTACTTCTTCAACCAATGCTTTTACATCAACTAATGTGCCAGTTGATGGATCGATGGTTTTACCGATCAAACCTCTAACTAATGCAAGAACTTCTTGATAAGGATAATTAATTTTTAAATCTGATAAATAGTCAGACAACCATACAGAAAATCTTGTATCCATGATTCCTACCGGAGTAACAGAATCCCAATATTCTAAAACATGGTTAACTGCCTCGATAAAATTATTGGCTTCTTTTGAATCAGTTTTTCGCTTAAGCTCATAAAATTCAACAATAAACTTCATTTTAAGACTAAAACTATCACCTTGAGGAATAAGGAGCACAGAATGACGAGTACTACCAGAGATATTTTTTGGTTTGGTTGAAGACATAATGATCTCTAAATTTGATCCTTTATTCTAACCTATAAATGTAATGCAAGAATCGTTTTAAATTTTCAAATATAAATTATGCAGCGTTAAGAAGCAGGTAATCGCTTAAAGTACTATAAAACAAATTTAATTAGGACTATTAACTATTGTAAAAAACTAAGGAGGGGATATAAGATCAAGTGTCCTTATACTTAATTCTTTTTGATTTCTTTCAACTGGTTGAGTATTTCTAGAAGAATATTGTCAGTTGATGTAAGATCAGTTTCACCATCTTGACTTATTGCTGCCATTCCTTTCTGGCTTATGACTTTACTTCTAATAGTTGCAATAAAATTTGGAATTTCTTCTGCTATTATTCCTTCCATCTTTTCTTCAGGACCATGCTGAGAGCCACTTCTTCCAGCTGTTTCTATTTCAATAGTTCCAATTCCCATTAATCTATCAAAAGGTCCTCTCTTCTTGTGAAAGTTAGTTACTGTTCTATATGGAACAATTTTCACTGCTTTTGTTAACCATCCTTTATGAACAATTACTTCATCATCTGTAAACTCATAGCTTATAGAGTCAATCCATAGCTTAACGATTCCGAACAACACTAACAATGCTACTGTTGTTATAATCAAACTTACAGCAATAAAGAAAACTACTTCATCTTCTTCACCGTCAATTATGGAATTTATTAGTATTAAACTCAAGAACGCCATTATTGGGACGAATATTATTGACGCTTGTAAATAATATCTACGTAATAGCTTTCTTGAGGGCTTATATCCGTGAATCACTTTACTTTCTTCGGTTTCAATCTTTACCATTTTTATGCACCTATAATATGCTTATATATAAAAATAATTAAATATATATAACCATACTATACTTAATTATCTCATTATAACTATATATACTTGTCGGTGAAAAAAAAAAGAATAAGCGTTATAAAAATTTATAAGTAAAAATAAATTTACTTACTTATTAGAAGAAAGGTAATAAAGTTGGAATTTGAAGGTATAAACTTTAAGGATCAATCTCTGATCAGCGTACTCAATCAAATACACGCAAAATATAACTACATCCCTGAAGAAATGATGTTTGATTTATCTGATAGATTGAAAATTTCATTATCTAAAATATACGGAGTAATTACTTTTTATACGGGTTTTAAACTTGAAAAACCTGGAAAACATATCATTCGAGTGTGTACTGGAACTGCTTGTTATGTGAATCATTCAGAAGTTATATTAGAAATAATGCGTGATGAATTTGGGATTGAAGAGGGAAAAACAACTGAGGATGGAAAGTTATCAGTTGATAGAGTTGCCTGTATTGGTGCATGTGCTCTCGCCCCAGTAATGGAATTGGATGGCCAGATGGTTGGTAAATTGACTAAGAAAAAGGTAATGAGGGTTCTTAGAGAGGTATTTGAAGATGACTGAGGTCAGAATTTGTAAAGGCACTGGCTGCATTTCGTCAGGTGCAGAAAAAATCGCAAATGAATTCGAAAATTTAGGAATTGAGGTCAAACAATCTGGATGCCATGGCCTTTGCTCAAAAGGTCCCATCGCAATAGTAGATGGTGTTTTTTATGGTGATTTAAAAGTCAAAGATGTTAAATTAATTGTAGAAGATCATATCAAAAATGGGAAACCAGTTGATAAACTGTTGTGGGATCATTATACGAAATTTGAAGAGATTCCATTTTATAAAAAACAGACAAGATTGATTCTTAGAAACTGTGGATTAATTGATCCAGAGAATATTGATGAATATATTAACAAAGATGGATATAAGGGGTTGCGTGAAACATTAACAATCAAACCAAGTGATGTCATTGATTCAATTACAAGATCTGGATTACGAGGATTGGGCGGAGCTGGATTCCCCACTGGATTGAAATGGAAAATAGGTTCTGAACAGAAATCAAATATCAAATATGTGATTGTAAATGCTGATGAGGGTGATCCTGGAGCATTCATGGATCGAGCAATTCTAGAAGGAGATCCTCACTCTGTTATTGAGGGTCTTATTATGGGAGGATATGCCATAGGTGCAACTCAAGGTCTTATCTATGTTCGACAGGAGTACCCACTAGCTATTAAAAGAATTAAGAAAGCAATTGATGACGCGAAGGAGAGGGGATTTCTTGGAAGTAATATTCTAGATACTGATTTCTGTTTTGAAATTGAGATCCATGAGGGAGCTGGCGCATTTGTGTGTGGAGAGGAAACTGCAATGATTCAATCAATTACAGGAGAAAGAGGTACTCCTCAGCTGAAACCACCATATCCAGCAGTTAAAGGATTATCTTCAAAACCAACTATTATTAACAATGTCAAAACCTGGTCGGCCGTAAGTTGGATTATGCTTCATGGATGGGAGGAATTCTTCAAAATTGGTAATGAGAATTGTCATGGAACTGCAATTTTCTCTTTAACTGGTAAAATAAAATATTCAGGTCTGATTGAGGTTCCTATGGGAATGACTTTGAGAGAGATAATTTTTGATATTGGAGGTGGAATGGAAAAAGGAAAATTCAAAGCAGTACAGACAGGAGGACCATCTGGGGGAACGATTCCGTTTGATATGCTTGATACTCCTGTTGGTTTCGAGTCAATGGCAAAAATTGGATCAATTATGGGTTCAGGTGGTATGGTAGTTATTGATGATTCAAGTTGTATTATCGATTTTGCAAAGTTTTTTATTGACTTCTGTGTAGATGAAAGCTGTGGAAAATGTATTCCATGCAGAGAGGGGACATTTCAGTTGGCAAAGCTACTTGATCAAATCATAACTGGCAAAGCAAATGAAGACACACTGAAACTACTTGAGGAATTGAGTTTTGCTATCAAAAACACTGCGTTATGTGGTTTAGGAACGACTGCACCAAACCCAGTTCTATCAACTCTAAAATATTACAGAACAGAGTATATTGAGCATTTACATGGTATCTGTAAGGCAGGAGTATGCAAGGGAATGTATACAATCCAGATAAATCAGGACTTATGTAATCAGTGTGGTATTTGCCAGAGAGGATGCCCTGAAGAAGGGGCAATTACAGGGGACAGAAAGACAAGTTTTCTTATTATAAATGATCTGTGTACTGAATGTAATGCCTGTAGATTAGCATGTCCAAAACAATGTATTGAGGTGGTTCAATGAGTATTCCAAAAAATAATATTTCAAATAAAATTGCAAATACAATTGAGATTGATGATATTCTCGTGGAAGTTTCCATGGATGAAACATATCTTGATGTGGCCAGAAGGCTGGATATAAATATTCCAACTCTATGCTATCATCCTGAACTCATTTCATTTGGAAGTTGCAGATTATGCATCGTTGAGGTAGACAATAGATTAGTTCCCTCATGTTCAACCAAGGTAGCATTTGGTAAAAAAGTAATTACTGATAATTACAGAATACGTCAACATCGCCGTTTAATATTAGAACTAATAATTGCTGACCACCCAATGAACTGTATCGTTTGTCACAAACAGGGTAATTGTATATTACAAGATCTAGCTTTTGAATATGTTCCAATGGAAAAATTACATGAATTTGAACCAAATGCCCCGAGAGAAAATCTATTGCACGAGACAAATGAATTTTTCAAGGTTGATCATACTCTCTGTATCAAATGTGGATTGTGTGTACAGGTGGTGGATGAGATACAGTTATGTGGAGTATTATCAATGGTTGGAAGAGGTGCAGAAATGTTCCCTGGAACCGGATTTAATCAGAGCTTTGATGAGGCTGGATGTGTTGCATGCGGTAATTGTGTTGCTGTATGCCCTGTAGCTGCAATGATGCCAATAGCTTTGGTAAATAGTAATTCTGGTAGTGAGAAAAATAGCGAACGAATTGTAAGCACCTGCACTTATTGTGGTGTTGGCTGTCAATTTGAATTAGTAGTTAATCCAAAAATGAATGAG
>DAOWED010000086.1 GCA_030638685.1 Candidatus Heimdallarchaeota archaeon
ACAGATCTAGATCCACAATATCAGTTTGAAGTTCAGTTTCATGTAATATCAAAGCTTTCTCATGACTTTCTTTGTATGGTCCTGAAGAAAAAATATGAAGTAGTCTATCGAATACTCTCTGAAAGGGGCCTCTAGAGTACTCATGTGAACGAATAATACGCTTCAATTTATTTTTTTCAAGAAACTTTTTCACCATATTTTCTCCGTAATAAAACACTTTTCGACCTCTCCTTGATTTGTCAAACCCACTTAAACCTTCCCGAGGATCATTCCACATCACTTCATAATGTGCAGCATACAAGTAGTTCTCGTCATCACTTTTTTGTTTCTCTCTTGGAGGAGTTTTCTTTAAGCCGGCTAATGTATCACCAACTTGAGTGTTTTCACTTGGAGTTACACCTTTAAGATATCCGGGACCTCTAGACCCTTCTGAAGGAGTGAGAGCTAAATCATGGGTTGATGCTTCTCCCAAATTTGGGGCACCAGAGCTAGGAGAGGATACATCTTGTTTTTCAGATGAGGTCTCTTCAATGCTGTTTTTGTCAAGTTCACTTTTTATAATTGCGCTCATAGCATCTAAAATATCCCCTGGGTCTTCCTTCTGCATTAAGGTAAAGTATGGTTTTGTTATTTTGTTAAATTCCTTTAAGTCATCTATTTTTTCAGATATTCCGCCATGAACACAAAGACTACCATTAGGAGTGACAGCCATCAGAGAAAGAAAATTAAAACTTACATCTATTTGATCCATTATAGTATTGCCATTTTCTCCGAATTTGGTAGTTATATCATCATGAAATCCATATCTTTTGTTGGCATTGATATCCTCATGATTTCCTCTTAGGAGACAAATATAATCAGGAAAAGCTAGTTTAAGTGCATAAACTGATAATAATACCTCAAGGGAATGTGTACCCCGATCCACATAATCTCCAAGAAAAATGATAGATTGAATTTTACCTTCTATGAAATTGGGGATTAATTTTGAAAGTGTATTAATTTCACCATGAATATCTCCTACAATTACTGTATCTTTGAAATTCTCACCCAAATACTGTACTGCTGATGATTTTTCAAGTTCCTCTATGATCAATTTTAGAATAGTTAACAGTTCGTCTGTTGTCAAACCCTTTAAATTATCACTCTCTGGTGATTTTAATAAATTTTCAAGAATAAGTGGAATATTTTTTACTTCTCTCATTACAACACCTCTATTACTTCAACGATTTTGTTTTCACGAATGAAATATTGACAATCTGCATAATCGGATGATTTGGTGTGATGTGTCTCTATTACGATTGAAAAATTATGATGTTTAATAAGAAGTTTTAACAGTTGAAATAGTTTTTCAAGTGCGTCACCACGAATATTTGCAAAAGGTTCATTCATAACAATTAATTTTGGTTTGTGGGAGATAGCTTCTAGAAAATCGAAATAAAATTTAGACAGATCATCTAGTTCATGTGTTTGCATATAATTTTTCAAATCAAGCATCACATACTTTATCTTCTCAGGATAATCATTCACGAATTTTGAAAAATCAAAAGGTGTGGAATGCTTTGAATATATTTGAGGTAATATCACCCTTCCCTCAATAAGAAAACACATGTTTTCATTTCTAAACTGATTCATTTCTTTCACACTTAGATCACCTATATTGGTATCTTGAAAAAAGATTTCACCTTCATCTGGATGATCTATCCCCAACAAATAGTTTAGCAGAGTGGTTTTACCAGAACCTTTAGGCCCTCTAATACAAATTAGCTCACCAGGATGGATATGAATATTGAGTGATACCCCAGAAACCTCATTGGATAGATTTTCTCCCTTAATTAAATACTCATTTCTAATTAATCTTCGCTTGGCAGGATAATCATTTACTATTTTTGGAGTGATTTGATTGATGTATGTACTAGTAAAAAATTCTCTTTCTCCTTCAACAATCTCATTCTTGCCCAGTGCGAAATAGAGCTCTAATAATCTTGTACTAATAGTCTTTGATATATCTAACATATGATTTCCGGTTTTAGCTTTAGCTTGAATAAGTATTGATTCAGCCTGTCTGTATTCCTTCAGTAAGATTAGATGTGTGGCAAGAAGATCTGAAATTATTAAAAAAAGATCTAGCCTGATATTATCTTTATCTAGCTGCTCATATATCTCCTTGTATTCCGAGAGTTTAGATTTGATATCGGTTTCAGATATATCTTCAAAGGTTAGTGCAAACAGTTGATACCGAAGTCTAATATCTTCAGGAGCAATAATCAACAACTGTTCAATATATCTGTCTCTTTGAGTTGCATCACGTTTAACAATACAGTCTTCTATTCTAAATTGAAGATACTGAACATCTAAATTCAATAAAAACTTAGCTTCATCTTCTTTCAGCCTCTCCTCAAAATAACTAAGTATTTTCTTAGCCGATGAATACTTTGCTAATTGAATTTCAAATGACTTTTTAAAATGGAATATTCGCTGTAGATTTGCAGAAATAAGATAGAATTCCAATATTTCGAAAGGAGACTTACAGTACTTTCTCATTTCTTTGGAATAAGAAATAGCCTCCTCATAACAAGACTGAGCAGTATAGAATATTGTTTTGTATTTGTAGTATCCGTAATAATTCTTCATATCGTACAATTCATTTATACTCTGAAGTGCTTCATCGAATGATTTGAGTATAATCAATTCATTAATATCCATTAATCTCACTCTATACTTAATTTAGATTTTCCTTATCATCATCTAGCATTACAATATTCAAAAGAATTTGGATTATCTTGTGAAATTTGTGTGAAGGTAAATAAGCAAATCATTAGCAACCTTATATTATTAATTCAGTCAAAATAGAAAAGGTTTATTCTTTAACAAAATACAATAATTTATTTTCAGACTGCGTAATTGTTAAATATGAACAATCCTTAATAATTTATGGAAAATATGGATAACGAACTTCTTGAAAATTATGTTGTGAAATACATGATATCTGTTACAGAGAAGTATCTTAATGAAAACTTCAGTAAAGATCATTCCAACACATTCTCCAAAGAATTCATCAGAATACTACAAGAAGAGAATGACGACAATATTGATATCAGACACTTGATGAATCCACCTTTTGTAATCTCACTCTATGAAGCAATAAAAGAGGATATTACAGATCTGGATGAGTTAGAGAAACACATGATGAGTATCGATCGTGATACTATCGAAGACGTGATCAAGACAACACAGGATCAAATGCGTAGTTTAGAGAATAAATGGATTGCTTATATTGAGGCAGCGAAGGAAGGAAATACATCACTCTATGATAATGACTTGTTCCAACAGGAAGTACTGGAAGATAGTGAAAAAAATTACAAATTCGTTCTGAGGAAGTGCTACTATTTTGAAATACTTAAAGAAAGGGGATATGAACATCTTGGACCAGCCCTATGCAATTACGAATATCTTCTTTTAGAGGGAGTTGATGAATGGATATCTTTTTCCCGTGAGGAAACAATAGCCAAAGGAGCGGAGAAATGCGATTTCTTCTTCTCCCCAAAACCTAGTGCTTTTGAGTAGGTATAAGAAAAAAGAGATATGTAAAAAAAAGTGTCACGACTGTTTTTTAAGTGTGCAATCACTTCTGCTAAGAGTTAATCTTGAAGGTAGGCTTTTACCATCAGAGCAACTGCTGCTCCTTCTCCAGCTGCGCTGGCTGCTTGCTTTGTTGATCCACTTCTTAAATCCCCTGCTGCAAAAAGACCGGGAGTTTGCGTCATCATAGTTTTATAGGTTTTTTCTAGAGCAAGAATACAATAATGTATTTTCCGACTGCGTAATTATTAAATATGAATGACCTTTCATAATCATATGGAAACTAAGGATAACGAACTTCTTCAAAGTCCAACAGTTAATTACTTGATATCTGTTACAGAGACGTACTTTGATGAGCACTTCAGTAAAGATCATTTTAACTCATTCTCAAAGGATTTCCTCAGAATACTACAAGAAGAAAGTGATGATAATATTGATATCAGACTCTTGGTAAATCCACCTTTTGTAATCGCAATCTATGATGCAATAAAAGAGGATATTGCGGATCTCGATGAGTTTGAGAAACACATTATGAATATTTATCGAGATATTATCGAAATCGTGATCATGATGCAACGGTCTCAACTGCGAAGTTCAGAGAATAAATGGATTACTTACATTGAGGGCGTAAAGGCAGGAAATTCATCACTCTATGATAATGAGCTATTCAAACTGGAGGTGCTGGAGGATAATGGAAATAATTACAAATTTGTACTGAAAAAGTGCTACTATTTTGAAACACTCAAAAAAAGAGGATATGAACATCTTGGACCGATCCTATGCAATTATGATTATCTTCTAACAGAGGGAATTGATGAGTGGATAACTTTTTCCCGAGAGGAAACAATAGCTAATGGAGCTGAAAAATGTGACTTCTTCTTTTCCCCCAAGCCAAGAGCTTTTGAGGAAGTAGAAATAATAGAGATACGCAAGAAAGAGGTGTCCCGGTTGTTTTTCAAGTGTGCAATCTGTGGTTACGAAGAGGAAGCACCATGGGAGTTCACAAATAAGCAGAGCTCAAGGGTGGATGAGATACGTGATATACCGGAACATTGCAATGAGCAGATGAGAATGACAACAAAAGCTGTAGAATAAAGAAAAAAGAGTAGTTATCCAGTTAATCTATTAGTTTTATTTGATGAATTTTAGATGATAGATGATTGTCATAAGTTTTATGAATATGCGATAGTGGAAAAAATTATGCCACTAATTGAATACACAACTTTTGATATTTCACTCGAAGAAAAAAAAGAATTGATTTCGTCTCTTTCCCAAACTGCTTCCAAAATAACTGGAATCCCACTAGAGTTTTTTACTGTAATTATACGAGAAGTCTCTGGACCAGATGCTTGGGGCTATCAGGGAAAACCTCTAAGAGAAAATCCCCAGTATAATAGTTCGTCTTCCACGGATTAGAAACATTACATTTTATCTTAGAATTGATTTCTTTTCTTTCTAACCTTATTTTTGGTGAAACTTAGAACTAATCTTGAAGGTAGGCTTTTACCATCAGAGCAACTGCTGCCCCTTCTCCAGCTGCGCTGGCTGCTTGTTTTGTTGAGCCACTTCTTAAATCCCCTGCCGCAAAAAGACCGGGAGTTTGCGTCATCATAGTTTTATAGGTTTTTACAAAACCATAGTCATCAAATTCAGCTAATCCTTCCAATAAACTATTATTTGGCTTTATTCCTGCAAAAACAAATATTCCATCTGTCTTGAAGACCTCTTCTTCATTTGTTTCATTATCAATCATCCTTATCCCCTCAAGAGTTTTCTTTGGGCCTACCAGAAATTCATTAATTGTTTTATTAGGGATAACCACTATCTTTTCTTCTTGAGCTACCTTATCTTGAAGTATCTGCGTTGCTTTCCATTTAGTTGAACGACCAATAATAGTCACCTTCTCAACAAAACGAGCCAAAAAGATTGATTCTTCAAAGGCGGAGTTTCCTCCTCCAATTAGAACCACTTCTTTTCCTTTGTAGAATGGCCCATCACAAGTTGCACAAAAATGAACCTTGTAACCTATCAATTCTGTCTCCCCAGGTATATCTAGAGTTCTGTATTTACTTCCGGTAGCTACCACTATTACTTTCGCAGTTATCTCTTCACCTGTTGAAGAAATTGCTACCAAATAATCGTTTTCTTTCCTAATCTTTTTTATTTCAACTGCTTTAAGCAGCTCTGCATCAAAGCGTTCAACTTGCTTAGTCAATCGTTCTGCAAGCTCATGTCCTTCGATCCCGTCCGGAAAACCAGGAAAATTATCTAATCTTTCAGTGAATCCTATTTGCCCACCCATAGCCCCTTTTTCTATGATTACAACATCAAGAGCTTCTCTTGCGCAATAAAGAGCAGTCATAATTCCTGCAGGTCCTCCTCCTACAACTATTACATCATGAAAATCATGTCCTAAATCAGTTCGTAAACCTAACTTATCGGCTAGTTCAGCGTTGGAAGGTTCTACAAGAACTGAATCATCTGAAAAAACGATAGTTGGAACTTTTCTTTTTCCATCATTTATTTTTTCAACAACACGTGCTGCTTCTTCATTATCATCAATATTAATCCAATCGTAAGGAATTCTATGCTCCCCAAGAAAAGCTTTTGTTCTCTTACAATCACTACACCATGGAGTTCCAAAAAAGGAAATGATTTTCAACATAAATAAACAATGTCAAAACAATTAAATAAGTTTATGCTTGTTTAAGTTTTTAAATAGCTATAACAAATAATAAAGGAAAATGAAGGGAGGAGGAAAAGAAAGAGGAGAGACTAATCGTGGGAGGAGGTTTTGGAATTAATCTTCCAGAAAACTAAGGAGATAACAAGCCAGTAGCTAAAGTAAGCAAATAGTTCCAAAAGAGAAGGGGTGTCTTGATATCCAAAAAGGGCTCGAAAGAAAGAACCAAATGCTTCATCTTTATCATTAAGGAAAGAACTAGTATCCCACAAGGGAGAGTTAAGAAAGTTAGTTTCAGCTCCAAAGAGACCAAGTTCTTGAAATTCATGTAAACCATGAGAAAAAAGACCAGCAGCAAAAAAAACCAAGATAATGCCGGTAATAAAGAAAAAGCGAGACAAGTTAAGTTCAAGAGAGCCACGAAACATAGCTAAAGCAAGGATAATAGCAAAAAGAATGCCCAAGAGACCACTTATGAAAACAGTAGAAATAGACTCAGTAGTGGTAACACCTGCTAAGAAGAGAACAGTTTCAATACCTTCCCGAAAAACAGAAACAAAAGCAAGAGAAAAAAGAGAAAAGGAATTAGAACCAGTAATAGCAGATTGAGTTTTAGTTTCAAGAGAGGATTTAAGGGAGTGAGAATTATAGGCCATCCATAAGATCATAGTAGTTAAAAGAAAAGTAGCTAAAAGCATGACAATTCCTTCAAATAACATTTCAGAGTGACCTTCAAAACCGCTTAAAAAAACTTCAAAGACATAAGCAAACAATAAGCTGGCAAAAATAGCTAAACCTACACCAAGCCAGACTATTTTCTTATGCTCATCTTTATCCAATTTAGAGAGGTAAGCTATCAAGATACCAACAATCAAAGCTGCTTCCATAGTTTCACGCAAAGTAATAATAAAAGAACTCAATGAAAAAAATACCATTATTGCACCAAAGTAGTAAGTACTTAGATATACACGCTCGAACTAAAAAAAAGATTCATTAAAGAGAAATAAACAATTAAAAAAAGAAAAAATAGTGAAAAAAGATGATGAGGGAAGAGAGTAAGAAAAAACAAGTAAAAAAAGATAAAAAGAGGAAGTGAGGAGAGGAGAGAAAAAACAGATTATGAGAATAAACTCATAATGCCACCAATGATTCCTAAGAAGAAACCACCGCTATAGATACTAATCATACTACCAAGTCCTGCGTCTGCAGCTGTATAGATCAAAAAGCCACCTCTAACACTGACTAAGGAAACCATAGTCCAGAAAGAGAGGAAGAAGAAAACAAGAGCAAGAATTTTAAGAGCAATAAGAACACCAGGGGAAAGAGTTTCTGTCTTGCGCATGATGGCAATAGCTACAGTTAAAACAGCAGCGATAATCATCATAATGTTGGGGTAAAAGAGGAAAGCTATGAAACCGAAGGCTCCAAAGATACCTTTATCACCTACTTGAAGGTATTCCAAGAAAGGATTAGTAGTCCCGAAATCGTCAGGGAAAGTTCTACCATAGTCATCTAGAAGAGAATCTTCTAAGGTGCCTTCATTTGCACCGGGGTGACTAGCAAGACCATTTTCATCAGTATTGAAAAGATCGGGGAAATAATCACCATCAGAATCAACTTCACCATTGTTGTAAAGAACCCACCAAGAATCACCATCATCAGCAGCGTTGGGATAAAGAACGCCGTAGAAAGGCAAGAAGGCAGAAACGATAAGAAGGATACCGGCTAAAATACCAATAACAGTACGCACTGTACGAGGACCTTCGGACCAGTAGTCTTCATATCCCTCATCTTCGTCATCATAATTGTCGTAGTAATAACTCATTTTTTTTATTCACTTCCAATTTTAATATTATTTTCTTTTATTTTTTTAGTTATCCTATTTTAGTTTTTTTTCCTTTAAATAGTTAACTCAATGCCTTGTTATTCAGTTGATTTTAAATATTTTCCTTTTCATTAGTCTTTTTGTCTATCTTTCTTTCATTTTTATACTTTTTCTCAATTAGCCATTAGTAATTAACACTTTATTGATTCCTCTAATCTTTGATCATTATTTGATTGAAGATTTCATTTTAAATTGATGGTCTTATGAGTTCAGGAATTCAAATGATAATTAATTATGAAGCCACTACCAAACTCTATAAATTGTTTGAAGGGATTTTTTATTTTGGAATAAATAGTTTTAAAGAAACAAGGAAGGATTGAATTGTAACAATAACTTTAACTTTACATTCTTACAAATTCATTCAAATGAAAGATAAGACAATTGCCAAGATGTTTGACACAAGTTATCGTTCAAAACCAAAACCAGCACTGGTCGAAAATTTCGGCTCATGTGCAAAGATTCATGTAAATCAAATATTGGAGAATAACTCAAAAAGTGTATTGGATGTAGGTATGGGTGCAGGTGGTATTTTACTTGCCTTGCAAAATCAGGGTGTTGAGAGAGTAATTGGAGTTGAACTCTCACATGAAGGGGTTGAGTTGGCCAAAGAGAGATTTGAGTTATATGGTGATATCACCAGAGCCAATTTTTATGAAGGGAGTTTCCTAGATTATTATCCTGAAAAAGTAGATGCGGTCTCCTTACACCAAGTTCTTCACTGTCATCCTGATTTCAGAGGAATGATAAACAAATCCCTAGAATCATCTCCTCAAATTATAATAAATACTATGCCAAGAAATAATTGGTACGTAAAATTATTATTAGGATTTATCTCTGTTTTTACAATGCTTTTCAAGAATGGATTTAGAGCTTATGTTCACTCACCAAAAGAAGTTGAAAGCATTTTATCTAAGCAAAATTATCTGAAAATATTTTCTGAAAACACTTTTCTTTGGGAAACAAGTGTCTTTAAATTGAATACGATTAATAAAAGTTAATTGATTGTTCTCCTCCATCATTGAACTTGATTTAAATTTGATCAATCAAATTCATTTCATCAGTGGTGATGATATTCTAATGACGTCTACTAAAAAAAAGTATTTGGAGTAAAATTCTTTACTACATTTTGTTTTGGTGGAATTTCTCAACTTAATAGCATTATTTAGCGACTAGTCGTTCCCACTTTTCATCTACCCATTCTTGGATTTCACCTATTACATACTTGAATTCCTCTTTGTATAGATGTCTAAATCTTCTCTGTGGTTTCAAGTAGTCGTCTATAGGTTTCTTTAGATCTGGGTTCTTGGCAATCCTTGCTGTTTTACCATCTAGTACCCAGTCATCCTTATATCCGTGATAGACGGGGAATACACAAGTATCTATTGCGATTTGAGCCAGTTCATATGTTAGATTTGAGGGGTGCCTCCATCCTAATGGACAGGGTGAATCTGCTAACAAGAATGTTGCTCCATCCCAGTCTAGTAATCCTCTGACCTTTGCTATGAAATCTCTTGGGTTTGAAACTGAAGCTGTTGCAAA
>DAOWED010000108.1 GCA_030638685.1 Candidatus Heimdallarchaeota archaeon
TCAAGAAAATGGAGGAAAATCCCCCTTAGAGACAAACCAAATGACACCAAAAAGAGCAAGTGCCCCTGTTTGGAGAGGAAAAAGAAGTAGTAGAAAAATGAATAAGCAACAAATATTTGAAGAAATGAATTTTGCAGAGAGATTGATTGGAGGAATAGCAATCGCTTTTGTAACACTCGGAATAGTCTTTGGGATAACAATCTCCTGGATTGTTTTCGGTCCTTTGGCTTTCGTAGCAGTTATTCTTTTCGCAGTAAGTTTATCCATATATTTCCAAAGGAAAAAACTTGAAAATGATTTAATATCCATTGTTAAAATTCATGGGCAAATTTCATTAGCTGATACATGTAGATTATTAGGAAAGAAACCTGAAGTAGTGATCTCAACTTATCTAGATTTAAGATTTACTTCAGAAGAAATAGTTTTTGATCCTTCAAATTCAGTGTTTACTGTAAATTAGGCGATCTTGCGAATTCCCCTCCTTATAATTTGACTTAAAATTACATTTTAATCTTAAATTAATTGATTCTGGAAATAAATAAGCTCTTTAAGACTTATAACACAAAATCATTAATATCAAAAAATCATCTATCATTTAATGGAAAAATAATTGAAACAGGAAGGTAAAACCATGAGTAGAAAAACTAAACGAAAAAAAATCAGAGAAGAGAAAAAAGCAATAGAGAGAGCAAGGAGACAAGAAAGAATCAATTCCTTAATCGCTACTTATAATAAAATGTCTTTAGCAGAACAAATACTAGGGTCCATAGCACTAGCTTTTGTAGCTTTGAGCTTGTTTTCTATTGGTTATCTTATTCCATTTATTATATTTGGCTCTGTAGCATTTATTATGACCGTTCTTACAGCAATACTTTATCAAGGTAGGCAAAGGAAAAATAAACGCCTCTTGAAATTTATTGAAATACAAAACGAAATAGATCTCAAATCAATTAAAGAACTAATAGGATGGTCTGAGAAATCCACTCTTTCATCTTACATCGATATTATTTCTTCAGGAAATAAATCGTTATTTTATGACATAAAGACAACGAAACTCCATTGGGTTGGTCCAACTGCTCAAAAAGTAGCAACAGATCAAACTAGTGTATCAGAAAGTATTCCTCAAGAAAAGATATGCTGCACATACTGCGGGAATGAAAATGAAAGTAATACAGATTATTGTGTCTCATGCGGAGATCCAATAACCTAAATATAACTTGATAATAATAAACTAAAGGAGTTAATGATATGGTAAAATTTGATGAAATATACCAAAGCATGTCTTTTCTAGAGATATTGTTAGCAGGTATAGGCGTAGCTTGGCTTGTCTTTGGAATTATTTTCGGTCTAAGTATTTCAGGATGGTTTTTTGTAATGTTTTCTTTTACTGCAATGATCTTTTTCGTTCTTTCAGCAGCTTTTCTACAACTAAAGGAAAAGCAGAAGAAAAAATTGATTTCACTAGTTACTGTTCACAAAAAAATCTCAGCAGATGACGCATCCGAGCTATTAGGACAATCTCCGAAAGCATTAATTAAGAACTATGTTTCCATTCTTGAAACTCAAGATAAAGATAAAATAAGATATGAACCTTCCACTAAAGAATTCTTTGCAGTAGGAGTAGAACTCTCCCCTTCTCGTTCCCAAACAACTACGAAACCATCCTTTGAATCAGTTGCTAAGTTAGCTAAAGCAAATTCTAAGGTTGAATGTACATATTGTGGTTATGAAAATAAAAAGGGAGTAGCTTTTTGTGCCTCTTGCGGTGCCTCTCTGGAGAAGTAAATAGCTCTAAATCATACTGTTCTAATTGTTTCAGAACAAACTTTACATTTTACTCTTCCTGTTTCTTTGAGTTGAACTGTTTGATCTGAGCCTAGGGAAGCTCCACAATTAGGACAATTAGAGGGTATATTTCTGAATTCATTCGTTTCAAAAGGATCGTAATCAGGGAGTTTAAGTTTAGTATTACAAAAAGGACATATTACTTTTCCAGAATTGATCAGCTTGTTGATTACTTCTGAGTCTAATTTCTTTCCGCAATTAGTGCATCCTTGTTTTTCTATTTCTGAAACGAGATTAACCGGCATTTTTCTTCCTCTGAATATTAATTGAGATAAATTATCTTAAACTTAATTTCTCTTGATATAGCAATAGTTTGACTTACTTATTAATCTTATCTGAAAAGGAAAGGAGAGGAAATAGGTTGGAACGATGTTTGAAATATTTAAAGACCTAGCTCTTGTAATTTTTCAGCTGTTGGAACCCCATCTACCCATCCACGAAGATCATAATATTCTTTCTTAATAGCTTCTAAATTATGAATTTCTCCTTCAGAGGCTCCTCCCGGCAAAGGTTCTTCAAGAATTCTCTTTGGTAAAGTATCTTGTTCTCCGGCAAAGCCAAGTTTGTTAATTATCAGTCTTTCTAGAGTATAGATTCTATCACCAATTGTCATTAGCTCATCACCTGTTAAATCCCAACCGGTAATTGGTGCTAAGATTTCAGCATATTCATCTGCTCCAAGTGCAAAAGTCAAGAATAAACAATTTACAGTTGAATTGACTACACAAGTTAAATCTTGGAATATTTTGGTGAGCTCAGCTTTTCCTTCATAACTCAACCTGTCTACATCACCTAGTATCTCAACTGCGATAGTATACCCAGTTACGTGACAACCTCCACGGTTTGAGGTAGCATAATTTAGACCTATTCCTTTAGCTCCTCGGGGGTCATAAGCAGGCATTTCGAGCCCTTTAACGCTCATAGAAAGCTCTGGGTGTCCATATTTAGTAGCTAATTTTAATGATCCATTACCTATAGTTTTACCAAATCCTTGTTTGAAGGCAGTCATCCAGGTAAGCTCAACCACTGCATCAGCATTACCGAATTTGAGATCTATCCCTTGAAGATCCTCTTTTGGAATGTATCCTTTTTCATTAAGTTCCATTGCACAAGCAATAGTTGAACCTAGTGTTATAGGATCCATCCCGAATATATCCGCATAATGATTTGATCTTATTATTGCAGACATGTCATTTATTCCCGTAGTATTTCCAAGAGCCCACATACTCTCGAATTCTGGTCCTTCAGTTTTATCAATCTGATAAGTTCCTTTAGTGGCATAAGATTTCCTTCCACAAGCAATTGGACATCCCCAACAAGCGTGTTTACTTATCAAATATTCTTCAGCAAGTGTCTCACCAGAAATACTTTCAGCATTAGGGTTAAATCCTTCTTGCCAATTATTAGTTGGGAATAATCCATTTTCATTGATGATGTTAACCAAGATTCCCGTACCATAAGCAGGTAATCCTTCTCCTGTTACACCATTTTCTTTTACTTTAGTACGATGTTCAGTCACCTTTGCATCAAAAGTCTCTGGATCAGCCGCTTGGGGTTTGGCATTTCCGTCTACTATCATTGCTTTCAGTTTTTTAGACCCCATAATTGCACCCATTCCTGTCCTTCCTACAGCTCTATGTGCTTCATTCATAATAACAGCAATCGGAACCATATTTTCTCCTGCTGGACCAATGCATGAAACCCCTGCTCTTGATCGGTCAAATTTTTTCTTCAGCTTTTCAGTTACTTCTACACTATTCAATCCCCAGATCTTTGATGCATCGTGTAATTCTGCTTTTCCATCAATAATGGAAAGGAAAACTGGTTTTTCTGATTTGCCGTAAAAAGCAATTCCATCATATCCTGTAAACTTGAGTTTGGCACCCCATATTCCTCCTGTATTCCCTGAGCCAATGCTTCCAGTTAAAGGTGATTTCAATGCCATAGCATGATGTCTTCCACTACTGGGCGACCTCGTTCCTGTTGCTGGTCCCGTTGCAAAAAGAAGTGGGTTTTCAGCGTCAAAAGCGTCGAATTCTTTCAAATTTATTCCATTAGCTTCTAGTTTCAATGCATGTTCATAGAGCATGTGAGTCATTATTCCTTTTCCTCCTAGATATTTTCTGAGGAGCTCTTCCGGTATTTCAAAATCCTCAAGTGTTCCTGTTGTCAGATCACATTTGAGCCATTTTCCCATGTATCCGTTTGTAAAGGTCATTTTTCATCATCAATCATATCATTATATGATTGGTAAATTTAAAGCTAAACGAATTAATAACTTTTATCCCGAAAGGCTATGGTTCTTCTTCTAAATTCAAAAAAATGCTTAATTATTGCTTTTTTTAGAAATAATAATTGATTAAAAACAAAAAATCAAAATTTTTACCAATTTAAAAGCAAAAATAGCTAATAATAAGATGATGTCAATATCAGTACAAACAGATGTAAGCAATATTATTTGGGATGAAACATTAGAACAAAACCAAGATTACAACGTAAAGCGAGGGATGGAAATGTTGGATCAAAGGAATCATGTAAATATCCTCCCATTTGAGCCGCTGCTAAATAATGTAAACTCCCTTGTTGATAAACAAGAAATTAGAAAGGCAACTAATAAATTACTAGAATATTTATCAATCGTACCTGAAGACAAGAAAGCTAAAGATTTAGCATTAGCTCTCTTCAAATCTCGTGGTTGGCAAATATGAATATTACACTCAAAATTTATCACTAGATCTAATTATCTGTCAAAGAAGCTCACTAGAAGACCTATTGTAAGGTCAAACTTAAGCTAAATTAGAATTATGCTATGTTCTTTCAGCTTAAGTTATGACTTCATAATTTCTTTTTATCTTTTAACAGCTTAAACAATTCTGCAATTTCAACGGGGAATGGAAAGAGTATGGTGCTATTCTTTTCAATAGAAATTTCTTGAATAGTTTGTAATACTCTCAATTGCATAGCACCTGGTTGAGTTGCCATTTTTTTACCAGCTTGTGTTAGTTTATCTGAGGCTTCTAATTCTCCTGAAGCAAGAATTACTCTAGCCCTTCTCTCTCTTTCTGCCTCTGCTTGTTTAGCCATAGCCCTTTTCAGATTGGATGGAAGTTCTACATCTTTTACCTCTACGATAGTTGCTTCTATCCCCCACGCATCTATCTCTTCACCGATAATACTGAGAAGTTGTTTGTTAATTCTTTCTCTATGTTGTAGGATATCATCCATTTCAAACTGACCTATAACATTTCTTAAGGTAGTTTGAGCGATCTGAAAAGTGGCCAATTTGTAATTTTCAACTCGCAAAATTGCATATTCCGGATTAGAAACTCTGTAGTATGCTACAGCATTAATATTTAACGGAATGTTGTCCTTTGTGATTATTTCTTGCGGAGGAACATCAGCTACTTGTATCCTCAAGGAAACAATGTTTATCTGTTCTACAAGAGGTAGAATGAGTTTTAGACCATCAGTTAATATTCCTGAATATTTACCTAAAGTAAAAAGTAAACCATTTTCATAATTCATGATTATTTTGATACTTCCCAGTAGATAGAAGAATGAAAAGGTTAAACCTAGTATTATTGCTAAGCCCAAACTTGTGTAGTAGTAAGTTATTCCAAATGGTACCGCAAAGAAAACTAGTAATCCAATAACGCCTAATTTTGTAATTTTAATACACCTAGTAAATAGTCTCTTCATAAATATATAACTCTTTTTATTTTTAGATATATATATTTCCAGAAAAACTATTGAAAAAAGATGGAAAATTGAACTTTTATCCTTTAACGTTCAAAGCGTTTCATTAAAGAACTTTGCAAGTTTTTTGTAGAGAATATATTCGTTGGCCGGTTTCAAAATTCCGTGTCCTTCATCATCAAATACTAGTTGCTCAAAAGCAATATTGTTATCATTTAGTGCTATTTCCATTGTTTCAAGGTTAGCTGGTGTAACATTTGGATCATTTGCTCCTTGAACTACTAAAACTGCTCCTTTGATATTTTTAATGAAATTGATAGGTGATCGATCAAAGTATATTTCTGGTACATCTGTTGGTTTTCCACCAAGCATTTCTTCTGAGTAATTTCTAAGATCCGGTCGAGTTGTTTCATAATCAACCACTAAATCTGTCATACCACATATAGGAACAGAAGAGCTGAATACTTCTGGAAACTTAGTGATAGCGAACCAGCTAGAGTATCCTCCGTATGAAGTGCCTGTTATACCTATTTTTCCAGCGGTAGCTATCCCTTCTTTGATTAAAGCTTGTGCCGCGGTGGAAATATCGTCTTGCTCAAGTCCTCCCCAACCGTCTTTCTTGATCAGGTCTTGAAATGCTAAACCATAACCTGTTGATCCTCGATAATTTGGATCTAGTACAGTGAATCCTTTTGAAACATAATACTGTATTTCAGTACTTATTCTGTCCTTTGAGTGAGAAGTGGGTCCCCCGTGGATATACAAGACTGTTTTTCCATTGCCAGCTTTTGGTTGGTATAACCATCCATGAATTCGTTCTCCATCTTTTGATGTCCATTCGAACTCTTCAGCTGGAGTTAACTGTTCTGCTGAGATTTTAGTTCTTGTCCAAACATCTGTTAATGAACTAAATTTCTCAATTTCACAGTCTTTTGGATTAAACTTCACAATATCGGCTGGTTGAGTTGAACTGTAGTAACTCCCTATCCATTCTTGATCGTTTATTCTAGCAATAGGAATCAATGAACCTCTTATTCTTGGTAGAGAAGTTATTTCTTTTGTCTCAAGATCTATCATTGAAGCTTTATTTTTTGCCTTCTCAACTTCCATATAGAAAACATATCTATCATTATTTTCCGGCACCCAACAATATTCGATATTTTTTGAAGGATCATCAATTAGCCATTCTATTTCTTCTGAGTCAATACTGTAAATTCCAATAGATCGATACTGTACCTCTTCTTTACTTGATTCTTTCAGAAAAACAATTTGTTCATTATTAACCCATGATGCTGAAATCTTTATCTTGTCACCAAAGTTTAAGATTTCTCTGTCATTTTCTCCCTCTATTGATACTAGCCAGTATTGATTTCCTGATGGATCTCTCTCTTCCTTACTGTAAAGTACTTGTGATCCTTCTGGGTTAAACTGTGGAAAATACCATGCTGGTTTTTCAGGTTTTGCAAGTATCTTCTTTTCACCCGTTTCTAGGTCATGTCTATATAACCATGACGGCTCTAATACTTCTTCTTTTTCAAAATCATAATTAGCACCATAAACTAACCACTTATTGCTTGGATGTAATCTTCCTCCATATAAGAAAAATGGGGGATTATACTCCGTTAACTGATTAAAAATTAATGGTTCTGCTAGGTCTACTCTTGAAATTTGATACCTTTCATTTCGATCTTCATCTTCAGAGACAATAATGGCTTCAGAATCAGCTGTCCACCCTACCAACCTTGTCATTTGAGGTGTTTTAGTTAGTTCAATTGGTTCCTCCGATCCATCTACAAGTACAACAAAAACATCAATATTTTCATTTATTCGCGACCACATAAAAGCAATTTTTTTTCCATCCGGAGATATTTCAGCACTAGAAATATTGGGCATTGTCATTAGTTCATGTAAAAATTCATTCATGTGTAGCGTTTCTATTTTTCCTTAAAAAAATAACTATTGGATTAAATTGCAATTGCTCTGAAAAGTTAAAGCTATAATTAGTTGCAAAAATGCAGAAAACCCTTAAGGGGGGAGGGAGGGAGAGAAACTAAAAAAGATTGTTTCTCTCCAATCAATATTTACTTTTGCATATTATTAAATCTTCCTATTTCGCTCTTCTCTTCTCTTTCACCATTTTGCAAAATTTCGACTAATCAAAAAATTGGGATACTCTAAAAGAAAAGGCTTATATATTTTTAATATATTCCCAGAGTAATGGTTCAAAAAACTTAGTATCAATTCGTTTTTGAATCAGATAGAAAACAAGTGAACAAGGAATAAAAAGCAATTATGGAATGAGTTATCTGAATTGCTTCACCTCATCAAATCAGGAAAGTAAAGGCCCTCCCTTTTGACTGATCTGCTTCCTCATGAACAATTTCTGCTTCCCCGCAGCATCTTTTTCTGTTCGTTCACTGTTTTCTTTTCGCCCTTGAGACCATCAGAAGAATTGGATGATGGAACATTAAACAAAATAATTAACTAAAAATTCAAACTATTCCCATTAGACTTATATTTGTGAAAAAAAAATGAGCTTTATGACTTACCGTAAATTAATAAAAATTGCATTAATAGCAATGATAAGTTTAGGGCTACTAACAAACAGCTTAGCAGCTGTTTTAGGAGAAACAACGATAGATGGTGGAGATGTAAGCTTGACCATGAATATCTATGATGCCTTCTATGGTGATTTAGATAATGATGGTGTAGAAGATGATGCACAAGCAAACTTTACAATAAATATCGTAAAAGAGAATGGAAATCAACCAGTAACTTTTGATCTAATAATAGTTTTAGTACTTCCTTCAGGGAGATACTTTTGTTATTATTACAGGATAAATACAGCAGAAACTGAGATAGATGCAACGATGGTGTTTATCAATCAGGCATTAGAACCTGGATGGTATGATGTTTATATCGTATGTATACTTTATGGAGAAGAAATAGGATTTGGGATAGAATGTTATACTTTTGATCCTCCCGGAGACGACACCGGAACAGATCCACCAAAAGGAGAACTTACATTTTAAACCGAAAAATAACAAGAAAACAACCAAAATGAAGTAATGAAGGAGTGTGTTAACTACACATAGATACTGATAAAAAAGAAAAAAAGATACTTAATAAAGGAAGGTTGCCGTATAACGAATTTAGCAATTCGTACTGGAAGCAAAAAAACTCTTTAGAAAAAAATGACTGAACAGCTGGTGAAGATGAACCTATCGAATAATGAATTTGAATTACTTCTTGCTCTAAAAGAAGATCCATTCATGTCCCTTAAAGAACTAGCTGATAAGTTAAGTATTTCATGGCCAACTGTTAAAAAACGATATAATTCCCTTGTTGAAAGAAAAATAATCAGAAATCCAATTGCAATAGTCAATCCGGAATCACTCTGTCTTCAAAGAGTAAGTGGAATAGCATTTGTGAGGTCTATAGAGAATCTCAAAATGGTGGAAAAGTCTTGTTGGGAACATCCTTATACTACATATAGGGCAAGGGCTTTTGGAGGAAACTTTGGGATCCTTCTTCAATATAATATCCCTAGAGGTTCATTTGAAAAGTTGTTATTATTTATGGAGGGATTAAAGAAGAGAGGTTTCGTTGAAAACTATGAATTTGTCAAAAGCACTGGAATAAGAACAGAAGCTTTTCCTGACATTAAAATGTTTGATCATGAAAAATCTCTTTGGAACTTTTCATGGGTAGAGTGGTTCAAGTCTCTTTCTAAGGAAAAAGATATTAAACCACTTATTGACACGAGGGATTGTAAAAAGTTAAAGTTTCAGAAAAGCCATTTGAATATATTACAAGATCTTACCCAAAATGCTGCAATTAAGCAAACAGAATTAATGAAAAAATATTCTTTAAGCAAGTCAGAAATTAGCAGACAATACAATTTTGTTCAGTCAAATTATATCGGTAATATAAGACTGATGTACAATCGTGAAGCATTTGATCTTTATGAAACATTCTTAGCGATCAGTTCCTCATTAGAACCTAGTAAACTAAGACAGCTTTATTATGGATTATTAAATAACCCCCCTCCCTTTAATTTCTCGTTTGATATACTTGAGAACAATAGAATTTTGATTTGGAGTAATATGAGCCCTGCTCAAGGAACTGACTTTGCTTTTTCTCTTTGGTCAACCTATGAAAATGTCAAAGTATACGCATTGAATACTCACAGTGAAGGGTCAGCAATGTACCACTTTTATCCACCAAATTATAATCGTGATAATGAGAAATGGAACGATTCAGAAGAATATATGGTGACTGAACCGTTAGAGAGGTTGGATTTAAGAAAAAATACTGAATAATAAGCTAATTTTTTTCTTTTAAATGTAATAAGGTTTTAAAATAATACTTTGTCTAGTCATTCGATACTAATGAAGATTATAATCGGCATAGGTAATCAATTTAGAAATGATGATGCTATCGGGCTAAAGATGATTGATCTGCTTGAAAAACAAAAGCTAAGCCATACACTTCTTCATAAAATTAACACTGATATTTTTAGCGTTGATGAAATAATACTATCAGAAGAGGGTGAAACGAAGCAAGTACTATTTATTGATGCTTTATTGAATGAACATCTACCTGTTGGATCAATAGTAACAATGATCTATGCTTCTTCGCAAGATCAACAAGCTGAATGGAAATCTGCTTCTTCAACCCATGAAATAGGTATATTAGAATATCTTTCTCTTCTAACTAAAATGAATTCTACCTTGCCTAAGATTTATCTAATGGGTATAGTGGTTAAGGACATAGAATACGGGGAAACCATCTCTCAAGAAGTAACAGAAAGTAAGAAAAAAGCTCATGAAATGATCGAAGAGTGGGTAAAAACAGATAATTTTCCAGTCAAAATAGTTAAACCAGAGTAATTAGTAAAATTGTAAATGGCACTGGTACAACCAAAGAAAAATTACTTAATTAAGAAAAGAGAGAAGGAGGGGAAATAAAAGAAAACTTTCTTATTCTTATACGAACTTTACATCTACTTTCATAGAATGAGCAGAACAAGAGATACAAGGATCATAGGCTCGAACTAACATGTTAAGTAAAAGCTCTATTTCTTCCTTTGGTTTAGTAGCTATTCTTGGCACCAAATCTTCGCAATCAGTTTCCATCTTAAGCTGGTTAAAAGCTGTTGGAGTGATTACATCAGAGTAACTACATCTTAAATCCTCATCAAAGGTGTATTGATGAATTAATAGACCTCTTGGAGCCTCAGTAGCGGCGGTACCATTTCCTGGATGAAGATCATATTCAAAGTTTTCTTTCTCAAAACCATCAGCAATAAAACGATCCAGTAAATTAATTGATAGCTGAGCGCAATCAACTGTTTCTATCAGCTGGGCCATATTATTATGGAAGGTATCATAGTCTGGGAGAATAAGTCTAGAATATTCAAAAGCTTCCTTACCGGTCTCAGTAAGGTTAGCATGATTGAGATTTAACCTTGGAAGAGCTCCTACCATAAAGGATTCACCCTTTAGAGTTGAAAACTTGGTATGAGAATAAGGTCTGATCTCTTCTAGTAAATGTTCTTGATAATCTGCAGCAGGGAAAGGACCGGAATGACCACTAATCAATTGATCAGTATCATAGTAAGCATACTCTGAAGGGTCGTGGATTGCCACAAAGTCTCTTCTAGAGCCAATTGTTGGTTGATCAGGAAGACTAGCTAAGATTTTGATAGTCTCCATTGTTTCATCGATTAATTGAGGTAACCTATCTCTAAGATTAGTTAATTCTTCAGTAGTTGCAAATTTTGAAAAGCCACCAATAACATTTCTAATTGGATGAATAGCTCTTCCTCCGATAATTCTTTGCATATCATTTCCTAGCTTTTTACCATAGAAAGCTTTTGCAACTAACTCTGGGTGAGTAGAAGCTAAATCTATTGCACTTGTTTTTCCGAGATAGTCAGGCAAAGCTAAGAAATATTCATGTAAAACATGGCTTTGGATGGTTTCACTGTATATCAGTAATTTTCTCAAAGCATGAGTTTGTTCAGAAGGTTCAACACCAATTGCTCTCTCGATAGCTCGAGTAGAGACAACACTATGTGAAACTGAACAAATAGCACATATTCTTGAGATTATAATGGGTACTTCATGATGTTTCTTTCCAGAAACAATTCCTTCAAAGAAACGAGCCCCTTCAAGAACTCTGAATTGAGCCTCTTTAAGTTGCTGGTTTTCAATATCTACCACTAGCTGGCCATAGCCTTCTACTCTAGCGATATATTCTAAATTAATTCTTTTGTCTTCACTCATTATCTCATCTCCTCAAAAGATTTTTTCACGGCAGAACTGCCTGCAGAATAACGTTTAGCAAGCATCAAGATTTTTTCAGTTGTTTCTCCTCGTTTTCTTGCTTCTGTAACAAGTTGACTGATATGTGGGTCAGAAGTTAAACCTCTGCAACCATCACAAGGCATTCCATTACTTGGACAACGAGCTCCACAACCAGCTTCAGTTATAGGACCAAGACAAATATTGCTACGATAAATGGGTGTTTCAGTTGTTCTTTCAAAGAAACAATCATTATTTTGCATGGAACATTCGTTACAAACTGGGCTATTCCAAACATGAGGTTGACGGCCAAGAAGTAAACTGGTTACAATTGAGACGAAATCATCCCGATTGATAGGGCACCCTCTTATTTTATAATCAACCTTTATTACTTCATCTACTCCCTTAACAGGAACAGATCTTACGCCTGAAAGATCCTTGTAAGCTGCTGCTTTGACTTTGTCATTATCCATGATATTACGCATACCTTGAACACCACCGGAACCAGCACAAGAACCAATAGTAATAACTAAATTAGCATTTTCTCTAATTTCTTTAACCTCATGGATCTCTTCTTCATTAGTAATTGACCCTTCAATGAAAGCAATATCCAAGTTAGTGGGGTCTGCTGGAAGTTCTTGAGCCATTCGCCAATAAGAAACATCAATAAGGGCTAACAAGTTAAGGACTTGTTCTTCAAGGTTTAAGATCTCAAGCTGACAACCGGCACAACCGGTTAAGCCAAAGATACCTACTTTAGGTTTAGTCATTTTAATCCAAACCTCCAGGAAGGGCTTTCACTTCAGCTAAAGTAAAAACTGCCCCATTTTGACAGACATAAACTCTGCCATCAATTAAGCAATTATTACATTTACCTATGCCACATTTCATCTTTCTCTCAAGACTGACATAGATTTGATCATCAGTAAAACCACGATTGTTAAGAGACATACCTATGAATTTGAATGCTACTGGGGGACCAACGCATAAAACAACCCAATCTTCAGGATTATCTATTTCAAACTTATCAGTGAGAACAGTAATCAAACCAACTTCACCATTCCATTGCTCACCTTCTGGAATACCATCAACTGTTTGTTGAACTGTTATGTCATCTCGAGCAATCCACTCTTCGACCTCATTAACGTAGCAAAATAGAGAAGGTTCTCTTACACCTAAAATTACATTCATTTTTCCGAAATCAGAACGATTTGCTAAAACATGTTTAATTGCAGAACGAACTGGCCAAAAGCCTATTCCGGCACAGATGAAAAGCATATTCTTTCCTTTAAATTCATCCATAGGGAAGGGTTTTCCGAAAGGGCCTCTAATGCCTACAACATTACCCACTTCGAGCTGGTGCAGCTTAGAGGAAACTAGCCCTCCAGTGTTAAGCACTGCTAATTCAAATCCTTCATCAAACATAGAATCTGTAGCTCCAATAACGCTTTGTCCTACTCCGTAAATCGTTATTTCAAAAAATTGACCCGGTTCATAGTTAAGTTCTCTTATTTCTGGTGAATCAAATCTATAGCTTTTTGAGAAACGATTAAGTTCCTTAATGCTTGTAATTGTTGCATCGAATGGAATATATGGATTTTCTTTGTTTTTCATTTTATAACCTCAACTCAGTTATTACGTCACTTGATTCACTTGATTCACTTGATTCACTTGATTCACTAGGTTCGTAAATATCAATTTCAACATTAGTTAATCTTTCAAGAGACTCTCGTATATCAATTCCAACTGGGCAAGCGGAAACACATCTTCCACAACCAACACAACCCAAGACACCAAATTTTTCAGGTATTCCTTTGAATTTATGTTTATAATAAAATTCTAAACGAGAAGCAGTTGTTGGGTTAAAAACATGCCCTCCTGAAACAGTATGATAATCTTTGAAAAGACAAGAGGTCCAATGACGGTATTTTTCAGTTTTCGTAACATCTGAAAGGTCATCAGCACTTACTGCTATTCTTTCATGAACTGTGAAACACCAGCATGTCGGACAAACGGAAGTGCATAGATTACAAGCAAGACATTTTTCGCCATATTCATCCCATAAAGCTTGATGATCTAAAGCCATGATACTGCTAATTCCAGCCAATGATTTCTCATTTGACAGATTATCATTCATTGATTTAAATGTTTGAATTATGGGTATTCGATCTTCTTCTTTAACGCCTTCAACATTCATGGATTTATGAATTAACTTTTCTCCTGTAAGACTTCCTGATTCTACCAAAAATTTCTCTCCAGGAAGCTCTGTAAACATTATGTCGTATCCCTTTTTGGGAGCAAAACTTTCAGTGATGCCACAAAAACCATTTTTGCAAAGGTTTAAGCAATTTAAGCCCAATATTATAGTATTTTTCCTATGAGATAAGTAGTAGGGATCATCATAATCTATTGAAAAAACTTGATCAAATAGCTCTAAAGCCGTTATATCACAAGGTCTAGCACCAAAGAGGATTTTCATAGTATCATCGATTGGTGCGGGTTTAGCTTTTCCTTCTGTAAAAGAAGCAGTCATTAAAACCTCCTCCGGTTTTAACAAAAATTCTTTAAGTGATTTTTTCGTCTTATCAAAGCTAAAAGCTATCTCTTTTGAAGATTTAACTTCTGCAAAAACGAAGTCCTCGCCATTAGGAACGGGTGCAATCAAGGGGTGATAAGTAGCCATCTCATCCAGCCAAGCATGCAAATTCTGTTTAGTAATTATCTGGATCAATTAGTACACCATTTATATATAATTTAAAATTTTGTTACTATGGGCTTTTAAAAAGATATCTATCGAATATTGAACTAGAGTGATTACAACCTATAAAAACTAATTACTCTTAAAAAAATTATTAAAAAACAAAAACCATTTGATAAGATTAAGTACTGAAAGAGGCAATTTAGAGGGATTTTAATTCTCAATTCCTCCTCAAATAGCTTTATTTAGTTTAAGCTTTAATTATACGTAATGTGTGCTTTCTTTGTTCTTTTTGTAGATGATGATAAAGAAATATTGGAAATAGCCGAAAAGTTAGTGATTTCTTTTGATGAAAGATTTACAATAGAAACAGCTTGCTCCGCGCAAGAAGCATTAGAAAAGATGAAAGAGAAGGAATATGAAGCTATTATTTCAGATTACCTAATGCCAGAGATGGATGGGTTAGATCTTCTTAAAAAAATAAGAGGAGAAGGAAACAATATACCCTTTATTATGTTAACCGGAAAAGGACGGGAAGAAATTGCAATTGAGGCTTTGAATTTAGGAGCTAATCGTTATATTCAGAAGGTAGGAAGTCCTAAGACTCTTTATACCTATTTAGCCAAAATGATTATTCAAGCAATTAAAGACTGGAGGAATCAACTGGCATTAGAACTTTCTGAACAAAGTTATAGACTGATTGTTCAATCAGCTAATGATGCAATTTTTCTCCATGAAAGAACAGAGAGAGGGTCTATAGGTCGTTTCCTTCAGGTGAATAATAAGTTATGTACAATGTTAGGTTATAGTGAAGAAGAA
>DAOWED010000145.1 GCA_030638685.1 Candidatus Heimdallarchaeota archaeon
GATGTTTTTAATACCTTCTTCATTTAAACGAAGTGCTAAATTTTTAGCTGCTACCTCTATCCCACCGAAAAAAAGCTCAATACGACCAAAAAGAGGTCCGGGACCAACAATGTTAACTTTCATTGCAACCCATCTGTAAAGCTATCAAGAAGTTGTGGTATTCGCTAGTTCCTTTTTAGCTTCCCATCTTTTAATAAGTCTAAGTGTGCCCAAGAAGATAATGGGGCAAAGGATGTATGATACGACTACATCCCAGATGTAGTGATCACCAGTGTAAAGTGTTAATATAGGAATAACTACCATACAAACTAATCCAAGACGACGAACCCATTCAACTTTTCTTTCTCTTCCAGTCATCCACAACAAAATTGCTCCAGCAGCATGACCTGAGGGGATACCGGCATATTTTATACCAATCAATGTTTCAGTCCAAGGAGCAACTTCAGCTCGAATATGGCGTATTCCGCTTGGAATGGGGTCAATTCTTATTGGAACAATTACTGGGTAAAGAAACTGAACAATAGTTGCAATTACGAACCAAGTATGAAATGCTAAAAGATATTTCCATGCATTTTCTTCTTCTCCGAAAAAGGTCAGGAAAAGAACAGTAAGAACTCCCATAAATCCTACCATATAGAGGTACGAAGCAATAGTATCAAGTAATGGTGTTGAATATGCTTGAAGTGTAACTGTAAGGGAGGGGTCAAAACTAACTAATCTTGGGTTGTTAGGGTCTTCTACAAATTGAATAAAGAAGAAACCAATGTCCCAAATTAGAAAGAGACCAATAACTAAGAAGTTATTTCGAGTGAAAATTCTTAACTTACGTGAATTATGTCTTAGCTCTAGTTTTTCTTCTTCGTTCATGAATGGACGAATAATGAATCTCTGAAGCTGTTGAAAAAATGAAATATTATTAGTTTTGGTTACGGTTGACAAATTAATCACTCTTCTCTGCTAGAAATTGAGTTGAAGTCTCTTATCATTATAGAATTATTTAGTATTTAAAAATTATTTCTTTTTCATTTTTGAAATGATATTTTCTAAGAAAAGAATCATCTTTATTCAAGTGAGTTGCAAAAAGGTTCAAAAAGCTTCATTAGACATAAAGATTGAAAGATGAATCCCGCTAACTCTCTCCCAACAAAAGACAATGATTTTACCATCATTTTACCTACTTTTAACGAACAAAAAAATATCAGCAAAATGATAAGAACACTCTCAGAAATCGTTCCAGGCGTTCATATCATTGTTTCTGATGATGGATCAATCGATGGAACTAAAGAGGATGTATTAGCTCTTGAAGAAGAGTTTCCAAATGTCTTTTTGTTAGATCGAACAGAAAAAGAAACCCATGGATTAGTTATTAGTGTCATTGAAGCAATTGAAATGACTAAGACAAAATACTTCATGGTGCAAGACGCAGATTTTCAACATCCTCCTGAGAAGCAGCTCGATGCTCTAGAAAAATTGGAAGAGGGATTTGATATTGTGGTAGGAGTAAGAGAAAGAGTTGAAGATTGGCCTTTTCATAGAAAACTGATGTCAAAAGTAGCAGGAATAATGGGGCGTCTATCCCTCAAAATAAGAAGAAAAACCTCTTGCTCTGACCTAATGAGTGGTTTATTCGGGGGACAAACTGTAGTTGTGCAATCAATAATTAGCTCAAATCGTAAAACCTTCTCTGATAAGGGGTATAAGGTTTTTTTTGATATACTAAAAGTGGCTCCGCGAGATCTAACGATTGGTGAGTTCAAATACATTTTCAAAAATAGAGAATTTGGCGAAAGCAAAATAGGTAGTAAAGTTATTTGGGAATATTTCAAATCACTTTTCTGAGAAAATGAAGTGAATATAAAGTAAAACGTTAATGTGCATAAGTTCATAAAAAAATAATCGAATACTAAACTGAAGGAATTGTTTTTCTAAAATAAGCCTAGCCAAAAACATTAAAAAAAGTTTCAAGAATGACTAACTTGAGCCAACTTAAAAGCCAATAAACACCGGAGAAAATGAATATATGGGCGGTTCTACACATAGCCACGAATTGACAGAAACACAGATCGTACAAAATGATCTTTTCTATCTTGTGATAGAGGCAGGAAATGGTATTCCTCGCTTAATCAGTGGCTTTGATAGTTTAGAAAAAGGAATTAATTATGCTGGCCTTGTTTCAGCAATGAACTCTTTCTCTCAAACAGAATTGGAAAGCGGTCAAATATTATACGCTCATACCGATAGTAATTCTACTTTTTACATTAGAAGTTTTGATACACCAGGTGGAAAATACTCTCTCTTCTTCCAAGCCAAGTTTAACTTTTTTGAATATTTTTCCAATAATTTAGTAGATGAAGCAATCAAATCTGTTCCTTATAGTATTCTTGAAACAGATGATGGGCTATATTATGTTGAAAGATATCTTCGTAAACAAATTTCTTCAGAACTAGATGGTCTTCAGAAAATGCAGGAGATTTTTCTGACAAGAAAACAAAGCGATCACCCTCACCTTCTTTTTATCAGACGTTCTGGTCTGTTTATAGGTAATAGTTTTGAACTCCCTCAAAAATTCTTAGAATCACTTGTTTTGATTGAAATTCAAAATATGAAGTTCAAAGTGGGTGGCGTTGAACATGAAGTAGTTTCTCATGATGAGTTCATCGAAATGAAGAGAAAATAATCTTCATTATGTTTAGGCTTTGCTTATTTTTTTGGCTATTTCTTCGAAATTAACTTTTTCGCCAATAACATTTGGAAATGTTAAGACTCCATCATCTTCCTTTCGTGGAATAAGATGAAAATGTACGTGAAAAATTACTTGACCGCTCGCTTTCCCATTGTTTTGTAAAATATTAATTCCATCACAGTCAAGTGCATTGTTGATTTTTTTAGCCACTTTAGCTACTTTTGCACTCAATTTCCCAAAGCTCTCCTCTTGAGCATCAAAAACTGTTTCATAATGCTCTTTAGGGATAACTAGGGTGTGTCCTAAAGCAACTGGATTAATATCCAAAAAAGCAAGTACCTCCTCATCTTCATAGACTTTGTAAGATGGGATATCTCCATTAATAATCTTACAAAATATGCAGTCAACCATATAGTAATTAAGACTTAATCGTTTAAAGATTTTTCTCAAAAAGGAGTAATATTTGCTTTTCTAATTACAAAAAGGTTCATTATTGGAATTAATCGTCAAAAACACCATATCTATAGCCTTCAAGATCTAAAGTAATGTGTTTATAACCTAGTTTCTTAAGGTTAAGAATTATATCCTTGAAAGGCTTCAAAGAAATATAGTCGTTTAAGCTTTCTGGATCAAGTTCAATCTTAGCAACATCCGCATCCATATCTCTTACTCTGATTTTCTTGGATTCAAGAGAGGAGGTAACAAGTTCTTCTGCTTTCATAACTCTAAGAAGACGTTCTGGATCGAGAGGCGAATCATAAGGAAGGCGAGTAGCAAAGCAGGGAGAGGATGGTTTATCAACAACAGAAAGGTTAAATGATCGAGCTATTGTTCTGATTTCTTTTTTTGTTACCTGAAAGGCAGCAAATGGACTCTCGACATTCATTTCTGCAGCAGCAGCAAAACCTGGTCGATATCCTTTAAGCTCACTAGCGTTGGTACCTTCAGCAATAAGATCAAATGAATTTTCTTGAGAATAATCAGTTATCTGTTTTAGAGTATGCTTTTTGCAATGATAACATCTATCTCTAGGATTATTTGAAATGGCTGGAGCTATTTCTTTTGAAACAATAATATGAGAAAGATCAAGCTCTTCTGCAACTTTGATAGCTCCATCCAGTTCTTTTTGGCTCATAAGAGGGGATACAATTGTAAAAAGGAGCACTTCAGAAGCAACTTGCAAAGCTAGTACTGCTAGAAGAGAAGAATCCACTCCTCCGGAAAAAGAGATTATTACTTTTTTATCAGAAAAAAGGTCATAGATACTTTCTATTTTTTGCTGGATTTCAGCAGTAAGTTCAGTTGTGGTATAATTAGTAGTCATTTTGTTCTTCTCAATTATTTAGCATTTCTAGCAATAAGGGTTGCGAAAACAGCCGCATTAAAGCCTGAATCGATATTAACAACTGCTAGTCCGGGGCTGCAGGAGCTAAGCATGGAATAGAGTGCTGTTTTTCCTTCAGCTGCAACACCATGACCTACGCTGGTGGGCACACCTATGACTGGAATAGTGACAATTCCGGCTACAACACCGGGTAAAGCACCCTCCATACCTGCACAAACAATTATTACTTGAACACCGTTTTCAATTGTTTCTTTAAGAGGGGTAAATAAACGATGAAGACCGGCAATACCGACGTCAGTAACCATCAGTACTTCACAACCGTGATACTCTGCAGTAACTTTTGCTTCTTCTGCAACTGGAATGTCAGAAGTACCAGCTGAAATGATTGCTATTTTACCGATGGTCGGTTCGGGTGAATAATTACTATTTTTAACAATAAAGCACCTTCCTCTCTCGAAATAATCAACTTCAAACCCCTCATCCCTAAGTGCAAGAAGAGGCTTAACATGTTCTTCTCTTACTCTAGTAATTAATACTCTGCCAAGCCTGTTAACTGCCTTTTGAGCGATACTAACGACTTCATTAACTGTTTTTCTTTCAGCATAAATAGCTTCAGGGACACCACTTCTTTTTTCTCGATCATAATCATACCTCGCAAGATCGCCAACAGAACCAATGGATAATTCAGCTATTTGTTCTTCTGCTTCTTTTGGTGAAATTTCTTTCTGATCAAGGGCTTTCAATATTTCACGTAAACTCATCTTAATTCCTCACTCGATTTTATGACCTAGTTCCTGGTGGATGGCAAGTTCAATTCTCTTAGTTGAGCAACCAAACTGTTTGGCTAATAGGATAATTTCATCTCGTTCAGGTTTGTAGCCAACTACATTATCATCAAAGAAACGCCATTTGACACTTATTTCAAACATCTGATCTCTAAAAGGTATTTGTTCTTTAATGATCTTTCTCTTCAAACAAGATCGTTTAACTAACTGTTCTCTTACACCAAGGGTACTGGATTCCCTATAAATAAACTCTAACATTTTTTCCTTAAGTTTAGGAGGGGCAATAACTCTTAACGACCAAGCTGGTCGTCCTTTTTTCATTAAAATAGGATAATAAACAGCATCTAAAGCACCTAAATTAAGCAATTCTTCCATCAAAAAACCCAGTTCTTCACCAGTTGCATCATCAATATGAGTCTCCAGCTCCAAAGTAAGCTCATGAGCCTTAGGGGGTGGACTAGTGTGGGAAGTTTTAGAGAGAGTGCCGATAGTAATATGAAAAGCATTAGCTACATTCTCAAACTCTTTAGAACCAAAACCATAGCCTTCGTTATCAATTGTCATAATTAAATCATCGGGGATAACCTTTCCCTCAGTTAAAGCCAATAATAATACTGCACCAGTAGGAGTGATAGCTTCCCCGTCAGGTAACCCCTTAAGATAGGGGAAATTAAACCTCTTAAGAAGTTGAGAAACAGCTGGAGCAGGGAGAGGTACTACTCCGTGGGAAATCTTGATTGTTCCGGAACCAACAGCAGTAGGAAGACCATAAATAGTTAGATTGCTATCAGCCACTTTGTCAAGAATAAACATTGTACCAACAATATCAAGAATGGTATCCAAAGAGCCAGTCTCATGTAAATGAACAGAAGAACTATCTTTAGCCTTATGAACAACAGCTTCTGCTTCCAATAAAAGATTAAGAGCTTCAAGAGCTTTATTGGACCATTTCTCAGAGAGAGAAAGATCTGCTAAAGTTTGTTTAAACGCTTCAAGAACGTCTCTACCATGATGAAGGCGTTGATCGTTAGCAATAGTAATAATTGATTGAAGCCCATGAAGGGTTTTGAAAGAGTGTTTTTCAGAGAAGGAGAGAGAAAGTTCACTACTTGGAAATGAAGAATTAATCGCATCACAGACGGGATTAAGAAAAGAAGAATCAAGTTTAAAAACAGAGGAAAGGGCTGATAAAAACATGTCTCCAGAGCAACCGGCCAGTTGTGGGTCTAAGATAAGAACTTGAGCTTTATGTGTATTCATTATTTAAATCATAGAAGCGTTATTGTTAAGCTGTTCGGTTCAAGATAAAGGATAAAGTAGTGGAAAAGGAGAAATAGAAAAACAAAGAAATTCATTATTTTATTAATCACATAAAACTTTTAATGCAATTCTAATAAAAAGAGATTAAACTCACCAAAAAATAAGCCGGTGAAAAAAAGGAATGGTTTTTTATGGAAATAGTCGAAGGAATGAACAATAAAGGCCTTATAGTAGATCTAACGTTGTCGGAAGTAGAAGAATTTGCAATTGAAACTTCTGAGAGAGAATTATACTTAGGAGGGAAAGGTTTAGGCATTAAATTCCTATACGACAATCTAGACTTAAGCGTTGATCCTTTGGCTCCGGAAAATATAGTGGCTTTTTATGCCGGTGTAATGCTAGGCACGGGTGCTCCAAACTCTGGACGGTTTGCAGCAATGACAAAATCCCCCCTCACAAAAATACTAACCTCTTCCTCAAGTGGAGGACCTTTTGGACTAGCTTTGAAAAGAGCGGGATATGATGCTCTAATAATCAAAGGAAAGGCAAAGAAACCAGTTTACATTAAAATAAAAAATGATGATGTTCAAATATTAAATGCTGAAGAATTGTGGGGAAAAGACACAGTAGAAACAGAAGAAGGTTTGAAAGCAGCTAATACCGGAATAATGACAATTGGACCAGCCGGGGAAAATAAAGTCCTTTATGCAAATGTTGCCTCTGGAGGAAGATTTTTTGGAAGAGGAGGAATAGGAGCAGTCTTGGGATCGAAGAACCTAAAAGCTGTAGTTGCTAGCGGAGATAAAAGGATTAGACCAAAAAACAAGGAAAAATTTGACAAAGTAAAAAAGAAAGCACAGAAAACCATCGAAAAAGACGAGTTGAGTTCAACTTTTTATAGAACATATGGAACAAATACAAATATTAACCTATCAAATAAATTTGGAATACTTCCAGTGCGAAATTTCAAGAAAGGAAGTAGTGATAGGGCAAAGGAAATATCAGGTGAATATATTTTTGAAAAATATCAAACAAAGAAAAGGTCATGCAGATCATGTACAATTCAATGTGGACATAAATTTGTAATAAATGAAAAAACAGTAAGTGTACCAGAATATGAAACAAATGCGTTATTTGGTTCAAATCTAGAAATTTATGATATTGAATTTATAGCAGAAGTAAACGAACTTTGTGGAGAGCTGGGAGTTGACACAATCTCAACAGCAGTAACAATAGCTTATGTGATGGAAGCAACTGAAAAGAAGCTAATGGAAAGTGAAGTGAAGTTTGGTTCAAAGGAAGGGATAAAAGAACTAATAAGGTTAATTGCTAATAGAGAGGGGGTTGGTGCAGATATAGCAAATGGAACAAGGTGGTTAAGTGAAAAGTATGGAGGGAAAGAGTACGCAATGCAAGTAAAAGGACTAGAACTACCAGCTTATGATCCAAGAGGAAGCTGGGGACAAGGATTATCATATAGTGTAGCAAATCGTGGAGGGTGCCATTTATCAGCCGGAATATTTGTTGGAGAGAAATATATAGGGCAATTGAACGCAGAAGAAACAAAAGGGAAAGCAGAGTTTGTAATATTCTTAGAGGATATTACTTCAGTTGTAAACTCACTTCAAATATGTGCGTTTAGCTCTTTCTCATTTTTAGTAGAACCATTTATTGTAAGACATACACCAAAGATAATAATGAGAGTATTGACAAAATATATACCAAAAGTAGCTCTTCTATTCATGGGGACAAGTTTATACAGTGAGCTATATGAAAGTACAACTGGAATAAAAATGAAGCCAAAGAAGTTACTCAAAGCAGGTGAAAGAATGCATGTGCTAGAGAGGTATATGAATACCATAATGGGAGTAGGAAGAAAGGATGATAAATTACCTAACCGATTTATGAAGGAGGTAAGGGAAGATGATCCAAAGAAATATACGGTGCCACTGTCAAAGATGATAGATAAATACTATCAGAAGAGGGGATATGATAAAAATGGGGTCCCAACAATCAAGAAACTAGAGGAGTTAGAAATAAAACCATACTAGAAAAAAGAAAAAAAGGGCAATTTAACAAAAAAAGAGCAAATAAGGGCTCAATTTAAAAAAGAAATGGAGCCAAGGGCGGGATTTTCATTTTAGGTGCCACAACACCTCAAAATTTTGAACTCGCGTCTTCTTGATGGCTAGTCCTTAACTAAGGATTACAAGTCAAGCACAAGAGCCGCTATGTGACCTTGGCATTTTTCCAAAGTTTTTTTTCTTTGGTAATCTATTCTTTTCTCCTTTTTTAATAAAATGTTTCTATTGTCAACTTTGCTTCCTTGCTTTTCCCCTTACTTCTTTCATATTAACTCTTCTTCCCTCAACCCTTGAAATATCCGCGGCAAAAGCCATTAGATGTGATTCTAGTGATTCTTTAGCAGTTGTTACCTTACTTTTATCATCTTCTCTAATATAAGCTACAAAAGCCTCTAACAATCCTAGATCTCCTCCTCGCTGACCTGCACCGATAAGTATAGCTGTAATTGGTTTCATCTGTTCAAATTTAGCCATGAAGATCCTCTGAAATTAAGTTATTTTTATTTCCAAGTATCTGAAAAGACTCTCATCAAGTTCTTTGAGCCTATTTTTTCAAGGTCGTCTTTGGAATAGGTATCACTGAGATAATCAAAGAGTTTAGGGAAAGTTGAACAGTCGAACATGCACTCCGGTACAGTGGCCCCATCATAATCTGAACCCATTGCTACAGTATTGATGTCTGCATGTTCAACAATATGATCAATGTGTTCTTTAAAAATCTCAAGAGGAAGATCTATAGGATCCGGATTAATCCTCATTTCCTTATCTAAGAAGGATGCACAGAAATTGATTCCTATTGTTCCTTTTGAGTCATAGATAGCTTTTATTTGATCGTCTTTTAGATTCCGCTGGTGGGGGCCTATAGCTCTAGCATTTGAATGACTTGCAAAAATAGGTTTTTCAGTAATATCCATAAGATCCCAAAAAGAAGGCTCATTCAAGTGAGAAGCATCAATAGTTATACCTAGCTTTTGCGATTCTTTGACCAGATTTTTCCCTTCAAGTGTAAGACCCCTATCAACTTGGGGTCCTTGGAAAAGCATTCCGGTGGCATAATTGTTAATATTGGACCAGCTTATTCCCATAGTTCTTAAACCTAAACGATAAGCTAATCTAAGGATCTGAAACTCGCTATCTATTCCTCCTGCTCCCTCAAAATGAAGCACGGCACCTATTTTTCCCTCCTTCTTTGCTTTATCGAAATCAGAAACTTTCTTTATATGCATGAGTTCATTTTTTGGGTCATCAACCAGTTTAAACCAGATATCTAATCCATTAATAAGATTATAGCGTGACATTGCTGGATAAATTGCAAAAAGAGCTGCTTGGACTTTACCTTCTTTCATTCTAGGTAAATCTACATGGTTTCTATCAGAACGTTCTGAAAATAATCTAAATTGTCTAAGAATAGCTGTTGCTGTGTCAATATGTCCATCAATAACATATACCATACTTTGAGAGACATCTGGTTATTCATAAAACTTTGCTAGTTTAGAAGAAACCAAATTCAAAATGTAAACCTCTGTTCAGACATTAAGACGGCATAAACTGAGCGAAACAGATAAAGAAAATCAGAAGATTGAGTATCATAGATACCTAAAATAATCGAATACAATAATATCATAATATCATGTGAGTTCAATTAAGTTTTTCAATTTCAAAGAAAAACAATTTATTACATGAAATTTCTTTTCATCTATGGATTGCCTGGCTCAGGTAAATTAACAATCTCCAAGGAAATAGTTAATCTACTCGGAGATGAATTCAAGATATTCCATAATCAGATGACTGTGGATATCATATCCCAATTCTTCAAATTTGCAACTCCGGTTTGGAGTAGATTGAATGGGCAGTTCCGAAGACTGATGTTTGAGGCATGTGCAGAGGAAGGTATCAATTTAATCTCCACCTTCGTATATGCACATGATTATGAGGGTGATACCAAATTTGTAAAAGATATTATTGATCTCGTGGAGAAGAATGGTGGGGAAACACTCTTTGTAAACCTTGTATGTGACGAGGAAATTGTATTTCAGAGGATTCAGAACCCTGATAGGAAAAAGCATCGAAAGGTATCTGAACCCCACAAATTAAAGGATACCATGAATAAATGGGATCTAGTAACTCCAATAGATTTTGTAGACAATTTAACTGTTGATAGTGGTAAACTATCTGCAAAAGAGTGTGCTAAGATTATAATATCTCATTACAATCTAAGTGAATAATATACGACATATTTTGAGGATATGTTACAAAATTAAAAAATAAAAGGAATAAGCCTAGAAGTACCTTCTTTATATTCCAAATACTCCTCTCCATATTTTATTTCTAGCCTTTTTTCTTCTCTAAGTAGTCTGATTACATAAAGAGGAACAATGATAATAATCCAAGCAAGGGAACCATAGATTAAGCTAAGAGGGATGATAGAGCCAAAGCCAAGGAGATAGCTGAGGTAAATAGGATTACGAATAAGGTGATAAGGTCCTTCTTGGACAATAATGTGCTCATCTTCTCGAGGCTCTATACCCAGTGAATAATTATTTTTCATCGCTGAATAGATCCAGTAAAGGAGCGAAAAAGACGAAAGAAGAAGAATAAATGATGAAATCAAAGTAATAGGTGTTATCTCTTCAGGTATAATAAATGAAAGACCAATAAATAGCCAGTTAAAAAAAACTAGTAGTCTGTACTCAAAAGACTGAGGAACAACCATAGGAGCACTAACAAAAAAGAGACGAATCGATACTTGTCCAATGAAAAAAAGAGTAACTATGAAACCAGCTAGCACAAATGACTTTTCATTGGATTATTGAATAATTTATTTATCACGAAAAACAGCTAACTAAAGAAAACTATAAGAATTTTTGACCGAATTAATGTTTATAGCATTTATTGCATGTGATTGATATGACTGGACTTAAAGATGGATATAAAGAACTTAAAGCCTTGAAAAAAGAAAGAAAACTAAATCCTGAAAATAAAGGCACCATCAAGGTCTTAGGTATACGTGATTTTCCTGGTAAAGTACGTATGGTAGGAAGAGCGATTAAATTAGGAACAGTGGGGCAATTAGGAAAAATTGTACGAATAGGCAGATCAAGTAATCTTACCAAAGCTCTTCCTGCAGAAGAGCATTCTTCAGAAGAAGAATAAGTTTTTGAAAACCTATCGTTTATTTTTGACATTCAGGACAAAAGAAAGTGCTTCTTCCTCCTTGAATAACTCTTTCTATCTTCTTCTTACAGCTACAACATTCTTCTCCCTCTCGAGCATAGACACATAACCATTCTTGTGCTTGTCCTGTTTCTCCTTCTGGTGTAACAAAGGGTTGCACTTCAAATGTTGTTCCGCTTGATTCAACCGCTTTCTGAAGTACTTCCGGGATTATTTTCCCTAAGGTCTTTTTCTCACTGGCTGTTAAACTCCCTGTTTTTCTTTCCGGATGAATCTTTGCCCGATAAAGTGATTCTGATTTATAGATATTTCCTACTCCAGCTACCACTGCTTGATTCAAAAGGATCTCCCCTATTGCTTTTTCAGAATAGTTGATTTTGGATACTCTAGCAATAAATTCTTTTACTGCAAAAGGCTCAGCTAAACCATCTGGTCCTAAGGTTTTAATGGGTCTATACTTCGTCACTTCTTTATAGTTATTGAAGAGCCTAAACTGACCGAAGTTTCGTACATCATCGAAAATTGCGTGAGGGGGTTCGTTCATTACTATTATTGCTTTTGGGTGTGTTGCAGAGTTTTTCTTAATATTATCTGTTAATAGCCACTTTCCAGACATTCCTAAATGGTTCAAAATTGCTTCTTCTTGATCAAACCTGAAGACTAGAAATTTTCCATGTCGCTCAATATCGGTTATTTCCTTCCCCGAAAAAATCTTGAATAACCCCTTCTGAGCCTTATACTTTTGGTACTTTTGTGAGAGTGTTGTTAGTTTTATTTCTTTAATTTTTCTACCAATAATTGGCTTCAACCCTCTTTTTGTACATTCTACTTCCGGTCCTTCGGGCATGCGTTAGATTGTAATACAATACTTAAATAATTTCTCATTTCGGTTAGAATTACTTCTAAACAGTCAAAATTACTGGATGACGCACAACATCCACTATCCCGTAGTTAAACATCGGGAATACTTTTCTTCCAATGTTTCCTGCACCATTGCAGTCAGCATTAATTTCTGTTCCATTAGAACTTCTAAATATACCTCTATTAATTCTTTTACCGGCATATTTCTTATGTTTTTTAATTGGTTCATTATCTAGATAACTGCACTTAGATGTATAACTCTCTTCGGTCAATTCTACTCTTATCCCTTCATCTTCTGCTTTGTATTGTATCTTTTGCACTAACCTAAGAAAAGGAATGTTTACAAAGGTTTGGTTATTCTTTTTGCCAATAGAAATATTTTGCTTCCAGTTTTCATTGTAACCTAAAACGATAGTGTCAATATCATGCTTAATGCAATGTTTGACAAATAGCTTACTTACTTTATGTAAGAAATCCTCAACTCTCTTGTATCTTTTGTCAAGCAAATGATCCATAACCTTTCCATAAGTTGGACGTTTCGTATCAGGTTGCTGAAGAGCATAGATGCTAGTTAATCGGGCTTTTTCCTTGTTATACCACTGGTTGTAGGATTTTAGAAGTGTCCCTTTGATAATTGTCGGTATGGTGGCATTTGAGACCGCAGTGATTAAATTATTTACACCTAAATCCACTGCCATAATATTCTTAACAGACTTTAATGACTTTATTTTTCTATCATAGATGATCTCAAGCAAGAAACTGCTACCTTTTGGTATAATTCTTCCTTGTTTTACTTTGACTTTTAGTCTAGTTTTAATCTTCAAACCTATTCTTTTGGGGAAAATAATAAAACCATCTCTTAACCTTATTTGCTGTGAAGTAAAATATAGAATATGTAAGTTTATCTTGTAACCCGGTGGTTTGGGCATAGTTTTAAATCTACTTGATTCCTTTCTGTAAGCCTTAAGTGCTTGAAAATAAGACTTCCAGTTATTAGTAAGGAATTTAAGAACTTGTTGAGAGCTTTGAGAAGGAAGATTACGATAATTCGGATGTTGTTGTAAAATATCTGTCAGCTCAAATGCAGAAGTCATATGTTTGTTATTTTTTAACTGAAACTTGATAATATAGTTTGCATGATTATAGAGTTTTTTGCTTAATTGGCAGTACTGAAAAAGGTTGAAACTTGGTTGCAACCAAATCCGCTCAGTACGCTGTACCATGTTAATTTTACTCTGAGATCTCTTTTAAACCTTAGCGTGAGTCAACTGGAAATTATTCTGTACTAATGATTAATTTAATTCAAAAAAAATAATATATCAAAAACAAGCATAAATATTTCTTAGCTCCTTTTTATTTAAGAGTTAACTGTTTTCAGTTGAAGCTATTATTTTTTAGTAAATATTTTGATTGTTCTCAAATCTATGTCATCACAGCACCCTGGGCAACATGAGTTCATAAAAAGAAACAATTTTGTCACTCTTGAGCTCAGATTTTGGACCATCTCTTCTCCCTCTTCTGATAACTTGTATGTTCTTATTCTTTGGTCTTTCCTCTTTTCTTGCTCTGTCGTTTCTTCTATCAATCTTCTTTCTTCTAGTGATTGTAATATTTTATACCTTGCCCCCGGTGTCGGTGTCCACTCTTCCCCAAGCCCTCTTTCTAGCTTTTCTACTATTTCTGATCCTGATAATGCTTCCGCATTGTTCATTGCCATTAAAAACAATGTTTGCATCGCTGTTATCTCTAAATCTTTCCCTATTAATACCATTCACTCTTACTATAACGACAAAATTTATAAATGTAGTCTTCATTAATATTCTTGAGGAATATTCTTTTTGAATATTAAACCTTAGAATAAAAAGTGATTGAAATGGATAAAAGTAAGATAAGAGAAACAGTAAGAGAAAGATATGGAAAAATAGCTGAGAATCGTAGTTCATGTTGCGGTCCAAGTACTTCCAATGACCCAAGGAAAGAAACGATGAGTGGAAAGATTGGGTATGGAAAAGATGAATTAAACACGATACCGGATCTGGCAGACATGGGATTAGGCTGTGGAAATCCAACGGCAATGGATTCAATTAATGAAGGAGAAGTAGTGATAGATCTAGGCTCCGGAGGGGGAATAGATTGTTTCCTAGCAGCCAATAAAGTAGGTAAAACAGGACATGTTGTAGGCGTAGATATGACAGCCACAATGATAGACCGTGCCAGAGAAAATGCCAAAGAAGGTGGATATGAAAATGTCGAATTCAGACTAGGGGAAATAGAACATTTACCTGTTGCAGATAATTTTGCAGATCTAATAATATCAAACTGTGTAATTAATCTGTCACCAGACAAGGATCAAGTGTTCAAAGAAGCCTATAGGGCACTAAAACCTGGAGGAAGAATGATGATCTCTGATATCGTATTGCTGGAAGAATTGCCGGAGTTTGTGCAAAACTCAATGGATGCATACGTAGGTTGTGTAGCTGGAGCAAATTTGAAAGAAGAGTACCTTAAGAAAATGGAAGAAGCAGGCTTTGAAGAAATAGAGGTAGTAAGTGAAACAAGCTTTGGTATAATTGCCGGAGAAAACGAGCTATCTGAAGAGATGATAAAAGAAGC
>DAOWED010000172.1 GCA_030638685.1 Candidatus Heimdallarchaeota archaeon
GAGGAATATTCAACAGCAAAGAAGCACTATGAAAGTGCGCGTTTATTTAGTAAGCCTGATACTGTAACTCATAAAAAAGCTGAAGATGGACTAACCAAATTAAAAGAATTGGACAAAGAAAATGAGATGATTGACGATTTATTCGGGGCTCTAGATGGTTTTGGATAAAGTTTAACCTTATATTACCAGATTGATTTTAAGGTATCACAGACTAAAAGACCGGAATTAGCTTTTGATATTTCCATATTTTTTAAAGGTCGGTCCGATAGCAACTGGGAGCCCCATTTTGTTAAACCTAGAGCTAATTTTTGATAGTGATTAACTGATTGACTAACACATGTGTCAAAGACGTTTTTATTAACGGTTGACTCAGGAAGATCAAACTGAAAATCAAAGACAGAATGAAGAGGGTGATCAATAATTGCAACATTCACACGTAAGTGTAACTCTGATGTTTTAGACAAATTTGAGAGATCAGTTATGTTCATTATATCAACTTCTAATTTGCTTTTCAAGATGAAAGCTGTTCATGAGTGCTATTATAATATTGGGTAATATTAGGATATTATCTAACAAATAGAATTAAACTATTTAAACACTCAAAGATGACTTTCCACCCCTAATAAACAAAAAGAAAAAGATTCGCTGATAATACTCAAATAAGAGAACTCAAATAGTCTTAAGATATCCTTGAAACTATGAATGAAGAGGCACCTCAAACAAAAGAAAGAGTAATCTGTGATAAATGCGGAACTATTCTACATGAAAAAATAGATGGTCATAAGTCACTCACTGATATTGAGGAAAAATATGTATCGGTAGCCAGAGGGAGAAAATTCAAATGGTATGTAACTCCTGCAAATCTTCTTTTAACTTGTTTATTCATAGCAGGAATAGATTATGTTACAGAGCCAAACGAGGCTAAATTCAACCTTGATTGGGCAGTATGGCCAATAATAGGCATAATTTTCCTTTTCTTGGCAGCTGCATTACTATCAAAAAGACCGGAATCATTCTGGGTAATGGGTCCGCTAATTTTTATAGAGCTAATTATATTCCTATACGCTATGGATATAGCTTATGGCTCCAATGACGGTATTTTTGGACTTGATTGGTCTCAAATACCCATTCTTTTTCTCCTGATCTTTGGATTTGCAATTCCTCTCGTTTCAAAACTAGGCTTTGAAACTCCAACAATTGATGAAAAATTTGATAGAATGGTCGGTGATGAGTAATTTTAACTGAAAAGATGTCAAAAATGGAAGTTTTTCGAGCTATTCTTGACGGTTATTATTCAAACATTCTTTGGTTTAGAGAGAAATTAATTCCACCAGGTAAGACGGCTATTTTGGAAACATTGAAAGTAGTAGGTCATGTAACGACTATTGAAGCTATAAGGTCAAATATGCCTTCAAAACCAAGAGATGTAATAGTGAAAGACCCTTGTCTTCCCTTTCACCTTAAAGGAAGTAGGACAGGAATTCTTTTTACACATGGTTTTGGGTCGAGTCCGGAAACATTCAGAGAGTTAGCGACATTTTTACATAAAGAGACAGGATTTACTTGTAGAGCAGTGCGATTGGAGGGGCATGGTACATCAGTTCAAGATCTTGAAAGAACAAATTTTCTGGATTGGTATAAGTCAATTGAGTTTCACTATGATGAACTAGCAGAAGAAGTAGATGAAATAATAATGTTAGGCCATTCAATGGGGTCGACACTGTCTCTTCTTTTTTCTGCATTCCATCCAGTGAAGGCAATAGTAGCTATTTCTCCACCAATAAAACTTCATAGACCAGATGCTAAATTTTTGCCATTAATAACATGGTTCAAAAGATACTGGCCAACTAAAAAATCAGAAGTGGCAAGCTATCAGAAAAGAGGGCATTATTATTACTCAAGAAGAGCTCTTAAAGGAGTAATTAATCTATTTGATCTGATGAGAGTAACTAGAAAAAAACTTCACAAGGTTAAGGCACCTATTTTTTCATGTGTTGGTTTAAAAGATACAAGAGTAAATAAAGAAAATATGGCTCTTCTCGAATTACTTGTTTCTAGTGAAAAAGTTGAGGTTTCCTACTTTCCAGAATCTTATCATTCAATTCATCACGGTGATGAAAAAGAGCTGCTTTACAGTAAAATACTGGAATTTATTACTCGTGAAACAAAAACAGAGTAAATTTCATAGAGTAATTTAACTTTCTTTATTTCAAGAAGAAGCTAATTCAAAAGAAAAATAAGAAAGGGGAGGAGAAGAGTTAACATTCAGATGTTAACTACTTTCTTCGTCTAACGATTAAAGCTAGAGGTGCAAGAACCAGCATAGAAACAATGAAGTCAAAACCAGGAGCTGGATCTTCATCAGTTGGATCGTCAGTGGGATCGTCAGTGGGATCATCGATTGGATCATCTATTGGATCATCGATGGGATCATCAACTACTTCTCTTGGTTCAAAGGAAAGATTATAGTCGGGGTCGTGAACTACTTGATCACCATTCCAAGTGGGGTAAGAAACTATCAAAAGATTAACTGAATATATGAAAGCAAAAGCGTAAAGCTCTTTTTCAGCATTCAAAGTTGCAGTACCTGTTGATCCTTGTGTTTCTGAACCTAATGGAACAGTTTTCTCACTATAAGCTCCACCTGTGATGGTTATTAGTGAAAGAGCTGAAAGATATGCCTCATGATCTTCACCACCAACAGTATAAATCTTCTTTTCTTCAGGGAGAGCAATTTCAACAAAAGAATCACCTAGGCCATTTTCAACGGCAAAGAATGACCCACTATTGGTTCGAGTAGCATTAACGTCTGTTTCCGTTTCTGTTACTGAATGAACTACTTCTACTGCTAAGAACTCAAGTAAGATTGGGAATGCAAGTGAAGTATCCGCCATATTCGCTTTCAAGAGGGGATCATTTATTCCTCCAAAAGTAAAGGTGGGTGAGATGGTAGCTGTTCCTTCTTCTGGATTGATAAGAAGAACATACATATACTTGATTAATTCGGGATCAATTACAGCTATACCTGTCATAGTGCTTATCCAAGTAACTGGGAAATCATTATAGACAATACCGAACTCGAATTTGATAGTTCCATCAGCCAATACTTGGGGTTCATTCCAAATGGCTTCCGTTGAACGGGTAGCATCTACATCTCCAAACTCAAATTGTTGGAAGTCAACATACATCACAGTGTGATTGACATTGTCTTCGGAAATACTTATACCATAACCGGGTAGTTCAAGGCTAACATTTTGTTCTTGTGAGTAACGATAAGCTGAGATTCTACTAATACTATAGGCTTCACCGAAGCCAACATGAGTTAAGAAATCATTATTATCAGGTACGATTCCATCACTTGTCCATGCAAGATCAAGCATAGAATTATTATTTCCATCCTTGTAAGCTAGCATAGTAGTTGCTTTTTGTGTAGCCCAGATTGCTAGACTAGCATGATCGACAGTAGAATTAGAAGATAAGCTTAAGAAAGCAGCAGTTAACGATTGGAAGGTAGTGATTGCAGTAATATTTACTTGATTAAATGCACTTTCAATAATTTGACCTTTTGCTTCAGCTATCTTTGGCAACATATCTCTAGGATACATTGACCAAGGGACATCGGATCCATTTGCAAAAGTGAGTTCTACAACATCAACATCAACGAAATGATAACCTAAAACAAACACGCTTGTTTCAGTATAAGAAGAAGAAACATTATCAAACATTAAAGCTTGGAAAGCAAATCTTTCACCATCAGTAACTGCTACATGGTAAGCGTGGCCTTCTACAGAATATTCCATTGAATAAGCGGAATAATAGCCTAAGTAACTAAAAGTTGCTCTTGTTCGATTATAAGTTACATCGTAGAGCTGTTTTACAACCTCAAAGAAAATTGCAACAGGAGTAATAACTATTACTCTAGTGAGAATTGTATCAGAGATATCATAAACAATCTCTACTTTGGTTGTATTTACAGGAAACTGACCCATAAATTCGTCATCTGTAGAAATTGCCATACACATCTCTAAGCTATAATCTAGGGTAACAATCAAATCGGAAAAGAAAGGCTCATCTGAAATTCCATCTGCCCAAATGTTGAATGATTCATTATTATGCCAAAAAGTGGAAGTTCCATTTGTTCCGTCAGAGCGATAGAACACCTCATCCATACGGTAGAGAATATCAACAAACTCTGAACTAACA
>DAOWED010000049.1 GCA_030638685.1 Candidatus Heimdallarchaeota archaeon
CTACTAAATTACCCATTTCAGTACCAACATAGGTTACATAGGTTGGAATAGAAACTCTTTCAATATTGTTCTCCAAAGGAAGTCCACCGAAGATAATCACTTCAGAAATATCATTAACATCATACCAATCGTATAATTGAACAATAAAGGGTTTTATATCATTTTTACTAATTGATACATCACAGAGTAACAAAAGAAAAGAATCATTCTCAAATAATCTAACAGGATTATCTGGTTTACCGTCTTTAACAACTGCAAATGTGGGGATGAAGCTAGAGGAAAAATATCCTCTATAATTCATATGAAATTGTTCGACTAAAAATGAACCGGTTATAGAACCTATCATTCCAGAACCGTTGAATAGTTGAATTAATTTTTTGCCCTTTTCGAATTTGGACTCTTCAATAAAAGTTAAACCTTTCTTCATGTTACCCAAGCTATAGATAGATCAAACAAATTTGAAAATATTGATTAGTTCAAAGTGTTTTCCAAGAATATTTTTTTGAAGTAGAATATTCTAGAAGTAAACTATTTAGTGATTATCGCTTTTTTTACTCTTTTTTTATAGTTACATCAGAAGAAAGAAACTTAAACTATACACTGGTGAATAATTTGAGTGAAGTAAAATGAGTGAACAACCATATGATGAAATGTTAAAAAGAGCAAGGGAACAACTTCCCGAAAAGGTCTTTGAAGATATAAGGTTTGAACCTCCAACACCACAAAGCAACATTGAAGGAAACAGAACAATCATTGTTAACTGGAATGAATTAGTTTCGAGAATAGAAAGAGAGTCCCCTCATCTTTTGAAGTTTGTTTCAAATGAGCTAGGTACTTCAGGTCATGTTGATGGGTTAAGAGCTATATTTCAAGGAAAACACCGAAATACTACGGTGATCCAACTTTACAAAAAATACCTTGACTACTTTGTCTATTGTCCAGAATGCTTAAAACCAGATACAAAACTTGTAACTACTGATAGAGTAGTTAGAATGCGTTGTGGGGCTTGTGGAGCAATGAGCGCAGTTCGTTCAGTTTAATGATAAAAAAAAACAAATGAGGAATTAAATGACCCTTGAAGAATCAGAGCTTTACAGAATGAAAGTATCAATTCAACCTGCAGGAATTACAGGTAATAGGTCAGAAAGGTTAGTAGCTATTTGTGATTCTTCGTTAATAGGTTCAGATTTTGATTGCAAGATTAATAATGAAGATGTTTCAATCAGAATTTCCGATAAATTTTACGGTGAAGAGGAGTTCACCGCTCAAGAAGTCTTAACTGAATTAATCAAGGCGACTTCAATTAATGCTATTGGTGTTTCAATAATCGATATCCTTGTTCAAAAGAGGTTTGTTAGATCAGACGTTGTAATGTGGTTTAAAGCCGACGGTTATGATAATGAAATAGGGCATGTAATAGCAATTTACTAACAAAGTACATCTTATGAATCCACTTAAGCTGAGGAATTACAATTGTCTTTTAAAGGAATTTTTTGTGCGGTCTGTGGAGTTCAAGATGTTGAAGTGCGAGAAGGTTTTTGTTCCGACTGCTTCGGTAAAGAACAGGCAAGAGGAGTAAAACTACCACAACGAATCAAAATATTTTATTGCAGAGAATGTCTTTCAGTGCAATCTCACATGGGATGGACTTCAGCTGTTGATTTTGATGAATTTATATGGCTTGTAAAAGTAGCTTCACAAGAATTTCACAAACTTCCCGAAGATTTCAGACTTGAAATACAAGATGAAGAGTTCTACAAAACTCAAGAAACTGTAGAAATAATTTCTTCGATTACTTATCCTATCAATGTTCAACTAACAAGAGGCTACGAAAGTGATTTTGGCTTTTATTCAAAGGAAGAAGAAGTAGAGTTTCGTCTTCAAAAAACAATATGCAAAAACTGTCTAAACAGAAAAACATCAGCTTTTAATTCATCAATCCAAGTACGAGCAGATTCTCGTTCAATCACTAATGCAGAATTTGAACTCATAGATAAAAAAGTAAACCAATTTTTTGGTAGTTTACCACAAGAATCCAGTTCTTTCGTAGTTGAACGAACAGAGATAGAGAATGGAGTTGACTATCTCCTAAGTCAAAAGAACGATGCTGACATGATTGCGAAAGAAATTAAAAAGTATATGGGAGGAAAAATCAAAAGAACAAAATCCCTAGTTGGTCAAGAAAAAGATGGTAAAAAGATTCATCGGTTAACAATTCTTCTCCGTCTTCCAGAGATTCAAGAAGGAGACATCATAACCTATAAGGATCAAATATATGTAGTAATATTCTTTCAACAAGGATTCTGGCGTTTTAGAAGTTTAGTAACAGGGGAAATTATAAGAATCACTGAGAAAGAACGTTTAAAAGAAAAAATTCAAAGTGTTCTTGATAAGATAAAACCTTCAAACTTCATGCTAGTAAGCAAAGATAAAGACCAAGCTCAAATAATGAATCTTGAGCACTATGTTACGCTAGATGTACCAGTTAGTCATATTCCAGAAGAGAAAGAGGAAGGAGAAGAAATAGTAGGTTTTGTATGGGAAGAACAAACCTATTTACTCACAAATAAAGAAGCTGAAGACACTGATAATCTTAGAAGAGAAAGAGAGCTAGATAAAGAAGCAAAAAAATAGATTGATTCAGAGATCTTTGATTTATATAAGGTAATCTGATAGAACCTTAAATTAACGAAATGCTTTTGTAAGAGTATTAATGAACTAAGTATAGAGGACAAACGTTTGAAACGAAGGAAAAAAACTGGTAAGAAGAAAAAATCAATGAGAGGTAGGGACCCTGAAGGACAGTTTAGAGTCAGAACCCCGCAAGATGGAGAATTTCTAGGACAAGTAATCAAGATCTTGGGAGCCGGAAATATCCAAGTAAAATGCACTGATGGATTAATTAGAGTAATTCGTATACCAGGTAAATATCGGAAAAGAATGTGGGTAAGACCACGAGATATAGTAGCTATAATGCCCGATTATGGTTTACGTGAAGATGAAAGAGGGGAATTAAGAGCTAAATATAACATTAACCAAGTAAGATGGTTAATCAGAAATAACTACATTGAAGAAGATTTCATAATGTAAACAGCAAAACTGTACTAAAAAGCAGTCTAAAAAAAGCCTAAAAAAATTTTTAATGGCTAAATATCATCAAGATCATCTAAAGAACCTCTAAGTGAGGTTTTGGTCTTTGTTCTTTTTTTATCACGTACATCACCTACTGCTTGAGAAAGCTCAGAAGTAAAAGAACCCTCACCTGCACCACTCTCTGTGGAAGAGTCGGTTTTAGATTTTCCCCAAGCACCCATCCAACTGGAGTCTGCTTGAGCTTCAGCTTGAGCTTCAGGTTGAGCTTCAGGTTGAGCTTCAGGTTGAGCAGCTTGTGATTGGTCTGTTTGAGAAGGCTGGACTTGAGTAGCTGCATGTGTAGGAGTAGATACATCACTTGGTTTATACATATCGATAGATTGTAATATTTCTCTAACAAGGCGTTTAAGTGTTGGGTTCATCTGAGAGATATATCGCGCATAATCTTCTTTGAGGGATGAAAGAAATATATTAGCACTTTCAATATCACCAGTATAAAGTGAAGTAATTAATTGAACGAGATTGAGTGTAATTAATTTATCTGCGGGAACTGGTCCTTGTTGTCCAAAACCTACCATTGAATTATTATTTGTTTTCCCTCATTTTAAACATTTGTGAATACCTATGAGATTTACTTTTCTAAGAGTTAAGCCTCTAACTAACTAAGAAATCAACTTCTTCGTAAATGAAACTCATAAAAAAGAAGTTAAGGAGTTAAAATAGGCCAAGGATTTATTTTTCCTTCTTAAGAAAATAGTCCATGAAAAACAACATGTTCTTTATGAAAAGAAGAGATATCAAGCCTTTGAATGAGCTCAAAACCATTTTCAACCATATAATTAATCTGTTCTTCAAAGATTTTGGTTAATGGTTCGGATTGACTTATAGAACGGGCTTTAATCGCCACTAAACAACTTCCTTTTTCTTTGAGGAAGAAATCAGCATTACGCTTTACTAATTGCGCTTGAGTGGGCTGAGCTACATCGGCAAAGATAAC
>DAOWED010000219.1 GCA_030638685.1 Candidatus Heimdallarchaeota archaeon
GCTGCTTATTGTTAGGTGCTATTTCCACCTTGTATGCACGTTGTATCATCCGAATTATTCTTAGTGTTGATCTATTTAAGCTATGAGGAGACCCCTCTAAAAGTGAATTATTGAGTTTAACTAGTTTTATTTTTATTCTCATTCTTATGAGCTCTTAGTCCATGAATTTTACCGGAAAAAGATGTAATGATAGCTATCAGGTCATCCGTCATTTCTTGTTGGACGCTTAGGTTTTCTCTTTTATGAATGGGAGTTATTATTGTGCCAAACTTAGTAAAATAATCTTCCAAGTATTCAAAACCAAATCTGGTTAATCTATCCTTGTAGGTTATGATCACTTCTGAGATCCTTCCTTTAGCTACTAACTTGAATAATTTTATTAGTCCTTTACGTTTGGTGTTTAAACCACTAGCTACATCTGAGAGTTCATAGTCTACTTTCTTATTATTCTTCAAGCAATAGTCTTTAATTGCTTCTTGCTGTCTTTTCAAGTCTCCCTTCTTCTTTTGATCATTAGATGAAACACGAGTATAACTGATTACCTCTCTCTTTTTCTTAGAATATCTCCTCTTCTTCCCTGCAATAATCCTTTCTATCTCTTCTCTACTTATTCTTCTGTGATTACCTATAGTCCTCATGCATTTTATCTTACCTTTCTTATCCCACCTTCTAATGGTTGTAGGATGAACTCCTAACAGTAAAGCTGCTTCTGATATAAATAATACATCTAGATTAATTTTAATTATTGTATAAGTTTACCTAAGATTAATCAAGAAAAAGCAAACTGCTGGTTACCCTTATCTTTTTTCTAGCTTTAACCTAATTTTTTGAGTAATCCTTGAAATTGGCCTAGATATTCCTCTTCTTCACCATACGGGAACATAAACACAAAGTGGGTTACCCCTATTTCTTTATATTTAACTATTTTATCGTATATTTGTTCTCTTGTGCCTACTAAAGCCCCCTGCATCTGTTTATCTGCTTCTTCTACGGTTATTTTTCTTGCAAGAGCCCTTTGCTTTATCATATCATCATACTGGTCTTCATCTACTATTCTTACCCAGCTTCCACTTGAAATTTTAAGGGGAGGTAAGTTTGTTTTCGCTCTTGCTTCTTTTATTCTTTCTACTCTTTCTTTGAATATTTCCGGACTAAATGCCCATGCTATATTTACTCCTTCAGCTAGTTCCCCTATTAATTTTAGCATTTTTGGCTTTGCTTCCATTGTTCCTACCCATATTGATGGTTTTTCTTGTACCATTTTTGGATAGCTTATTGCATCATTTAATTGATAATATTCTCCCTTGAAGTTCGCTCTTTCCTCTGTCCACAGCTTCTTAATTACCTTTATCCCTTCCTCTAGCATCTTTATCCTTACTCCTGCTGTTGGAAATTTCATTCCGTATGCTTCAAACTCTAGTTTTTTCCAACCTGCTCCTATGCCAAATTCTACTCTTCCTTTTGAGATGTGGTCTAATGATGCCATCATTTTTGCTAGTACTGCTGGATGACGATAAAGATTGCAATATACCATTGCTCCTATTTTCAGGTGTTGGGTATTTACTGCCCCTAGCATCATTGCTGCATAAGTATCTAAACAAATTTTATCTGTTGAATCTGCCGTCATCATGAAATGGTCCGAGAACCATGCATGACTAAAACTTTTTTTCTCTGCTGATTGTACTATTGCTATTACTTCCTCAGGTGAGTACCCGAACTGTGGTTCTATTTGAACTCCAAAATTTATCATTTTCCTTCACTTTACCTTTCTTTGCTCATTTCTTATTTATTCCTTATTTTTTTCCTCTTTAAAAGCCTTTAGTGATAATAAGTTGATTCTTTTTCTTCTTTCTTTTAGCTTTTGGTTTATAATTACCTTTTTATGGGTTCAACATTATTTACTATTTATGTCTATTCTCAGTCTTAGAGGAACTTATGAAGATGGTTCTCAATGGCTCAAAGTTCTCGAGACTGATATGACTGAATTGCATCTTCAAGGCCAAAAAATAGCCACTATTGACTTACTTCCCTTAAGTCAGATTCCCTCCCTCAAACGAATCTTCCTTGGTGGTAATGATCTTTCTTCCATTAATTTTGATCCTTTACAACATTGCCCTCTTTTGGAAGAACTTCACCTTGGTGGTAATCACCTTTCCCGACTTGATCTTTCTCCCCTTGCCAGTTGCAATCTTATCGAGCTTGACCTTTCCAGTAATAATTTACAAGAACTTGACTTAACTCCTTTAGCTCTTTGCTCTTCCCTTACCCGTATTTTTCTCTATAAAAACGAATTAACCACTCTTAACCTTTCTCCCCTCAAAGATTGTTTGAACCTGAAAGAACTTTACCTTTGGGAAAACAAGTTAGAGGAGATTAACTTATCCGCTTTTTCCTCGAGTGATCTTTCTATTCTTGAGCTTGGTAATAATAACCTTCAAGAAATTGATCTTACTCCCCTTCAAGGCTGCTCTTATCTTCAAATTCTTTCCTTAAGCTCTAATCATCTTTCTTCCCTTGATCTTTCTCCTTTGGATGGTCATTCTCAAGTCAAACTCCTTTATTTTGATTACAACAATCTTTCAGAGTTGGAGTTAGACTCCTTAACTAACATGATTAAGCTTCAAACTCTTTCTTTGAATAATAATTCTTTGAGCTCCATCAACCTTTCGCCTCTTAGTGATTGCGTTAACTTGGAAAACCTCGATCTTTCTTCCAATAATTTAACCTCTTGTGATTTTTCTCCTCTTTCTGACCTTTCAGAGCTAAAAATTCTCTCCATACGGAATAATAATCTTTCCTCCCTTGATCTTACTTCAATTAGAAAAGCTACCAAGTTAAAAGAGCTCTTACTTGACGATAATATGCTCTCTTCTCTTTTGATTGACCCTTTAAATGAATGGCTTGCCCTAGAAAAGATTGATCTTTCTAACAACCAGTTTACTGAATTTGATCTTAATGCTGTTAATGGTGCAGAAAGTCTTATAGAACTTAGACTTAACCGTAATAATCTTTCCTCCTTGGAGCTTGGTCCCTTAAATTCTTCTTCCAATCTTTCTTTTCTTGACCTTCAGAGTAATAATATCGACTTTCTCGACCTTTATCCTTTAAAAAACTGTTTTAAGCTTAAGAATCTTCTAATGGATGATTTTACCTCCATTTTTTGGCTCGGAGAACTTCCCCCTCGTCTTCAACTTCCTCCAGCTATCATTCCTCTCTATAATAATCTCTCGTTGAAGCCTTTGTTTGTAACTGGCAAAACCATCGATGGCTCTGATTTTCGAACACTCATTTCCCCTCAGACTGAAGTAGTTGATCTTTCTTCTTCTCAGCTTGTTGAAATCAATCTTTCAAGCCTTTCCCAATGTCCTAACCTCAAAGAATTATTACTTTTTCATAATGAGTTAACTTCTATTGACCTTAATCCTATTAGTGAATGTTCAGATCTTCGTATTCTTTCTCTTGAGGGTAATAAATTTAACTCCCTTGATCTTTCTTCTTTAATTTTATGTATTAACCTTCAAGAAATCTACCTTAATCATAATTATCTTTCTGAACTTAATTGGGAACCTTTAGACCACTGGTCTGAGCTTCAAGTACTTGGTATCTCAAACAATCAACTGACTTCTTGTGATTTATCTAGTTTTAAGGGGTGTTATGACCTTAATTCTTTAGTTTTGAATGATAATTCTCTTTCAGAAATTGAACTGGAACCTCTTAAGAAATTTAAGAAACTCAAAACTATTAATCTTGCAAATAATACTCTTACAAACATTAATTTAACCAGCTTAAAACAATCTTCTCTTAAAGAACTTAATCTCAGTGGAAATGACTTAGAAGAGCTAGATCTTTCCTCTCTTCAAACAAAAAAACTTAGTAAACTTTTTCTTGCGAATAATCACCTGAAAGAATTAATATTTGAACAAGAAGCAACTAAGCTTAAAGTTCTTGATATTAGCCAGAATCAGCTTTCAACCTTTTCTCTTCCTTCAAATTATCCTTCATTGAATGATCTCAATCTTTCAGCTAATTCTTTAACCGAGTTTAATTTGTCCTCTCTTTTCCCAGGTTTAAATTCACTGAACCTTGAAAAGAATAAACTAACCGAATTACAAATGGATCATTTAAGCTCTTTTACTCAACTTCATTCTCTTTTGCTTGCGGAAAACGACTTTGAAAAACTAGAGTTAACTCCTATTACAAACTTAGATCTTCTCTTTTTCTCAGTTGATACTTCTGTAAAATTAGCAATTATTCTTGAAGAAGAACCTCCTCACTGGCTTGAAAAATATCAAGAGCAGTTGAAGCTAAACCTTCTCATTCATGGAAAAACAACTGAAGGGGCTATCTCTTTAGAAGTTGATTCAGAGGCAAAAGAAATCACTTTTTCCAACAAGGGTTTGACTGAAATTGATCTTTCAAATCTATCTACTTGCTATAATCTTGAGAAAATTTATCTTAATGACAATGCTCTCGAGGATCTTGATCTAAGCCCATTAGTTGGTCTCTCGATTAAGGAATTCTGGGTTTTTAACAATAACTTATCAAAACTAGATCTTTTACCGGTTGCCTCAGATAACCTTCTTATGGTTGACGCAAGTAACAATAACCTTGAGGAAGTAAAACTCTTCTTTGTTGAAGAAAGCCAATTACTTTCGATAGATCTTTCAGCTAATAATTTGAAAACATTGGACCTTTCTTTCGCTGTAGTAAGTGGGAAGCTTAAAGAAATTAACTTATCTAACAACCAATTTGAAGAGCTTGATTTACGACGATTAAAAGGAAGTAATTTATTAGAGCTTAATTTGAATGACAACCTTTTGACAACAATAGATCTTTCACCTTTAAGCACTAATTCTTCTCTCAGAAAACTTCAACTATCTAACAAAAGCTTGAAAGAACTGGATATTAGCTCCCTTCAAAATAACGATTCTTTAGATGAATTAACTCTAGATGAGGAAACAACACTTTATTGGCTAAAAGGAAGGTTACCAGAAAAGGAAGATTTACCCCTTGGTTTACAGAAAAATTATTCAAAATTAATGATCGCTATTACTGGAATAACATCTGATGTTGAAGTATGGTCAAAATCCTTTTCACCTAACATTAGGCAGTTAGATCTTTCATTTAGTAACTTGCGAGAATTAGACCTTTCCTCTCTCCAATTATTTACTCATCTTGAAGAAATCGACCTTTCAAACAATCATATTTACAGGCTTAACTTCCAAGACTTTAATGACTGTTCTGATCTTAAAAAACTTGATCTTAGTGAAAATGAATTGAATGAGATTGACCTTTCCTTTGTTCAAGAACGGTTAGAGGTCATAGATCTTAGCTATAATCAGCTGAAAAGTATTAACTTGGGACCTTTAGACAAATGTCTTAGTTTAAAATCACTCAAAATGAGCTATAACCAGCTTGAAGAGGTAAATCTTTCCTCCCTTGAATATTTGGAACAGTTTCAAGAATTAGAACTTGCAGCAAACCAACTTATAACAATTGATATTACACCTTTGGCTGATAAAGCAGCCTTAACAAAGCTTCATCTTAATAATAACAAGCTAAAGACCCTTGATTTAAGTGCTCTAGAAGAAGCAACTAGAATTAAAGGTTTCAATATAAGGGGAAATAATATCTCAGAACTAGACCTTAGCCCTCTGAAAAATGCTACTCAATTATCTCACTTTATGATTGACCAGAGAATGTTTCTTTTTTGGGTTGGGGACCCACGTCCAATAGAACAATTGCCAAACGCTTTGCAGTTTTATTATGATAAAATTAGCTTTAGACCCGTGGAAGTACTAGATGAGACGTTCTTAACAACAGGTAGCTTAACAATTAGAAGAACTACCTCTGAAGACTTAACATGTATGATCTCTAAGCAGAGAATACCCGCAGGAGTAGATTATATCAAATGCCCATTTTGTAGCTATCCCGCAATCTATAAGTATGCAACAGAGTGGATTAGGACAAAGGGTCGTTGCCCTCAGTGCAAGAAAAGAGTTCTGTTAGAATGGTGGTTCCCTCGCGATTAATCTTTTGAAAATTAAAAAACTCAAATTTTTTAAAAAAGGAAGGCAGAAGAATTACTCTTCTGCATATTCTTGCCATAGAAATAAATAATCTAGTCAAAATCAACTAGTTGTATTATTTCTTAACAATTACTTCTTGTGTTGGGTATGGAATAGTTATTTTTTCCTTCTCGAATGCTTCCAAGATTTGAAGGTTAATTGATTGATGAGCATTCAAATAGGTTAGATAGTCAGGTATTTCTACATAGTAAACTATTTCATAATCGAACGAAAAGTCAGCTATCTTTACAAAAAAGACACGATCAAATCTAATGTGTTTCATTCCCTTAATAATTTTCTCAATCATTCCTGGAATGGCTTTCAACTTTGCTGCTGGTGTATTTACACCTACTCCTATCTTGAAAGCTATTCTTCTTTGATCCATCTTTTTGAAGTTTCTAATTCTTGTATCTGTTAATTCTTTGTTAGAGACTATTAATAGTTCACCTTGTGAAGTTCTTATTTTGGTTGATCTTATTCCAATACTTTCAACGTTACCAGAATCACCTTCAATTTCTATTCTGTCTCCTAACTCGAACGGTTTGTCTAGAAAGATAGTTAGTGAAGCAAAAATATCACTAAAAACATTCTGTAAAGAAAATGCTACTGCCAAACCTAAAATACCAAAACCTGCTACCAAAGAATTGACATTCAGTCCAATGTTTGATAAGAACCATATAAAAATGATTACAAGTATTAAAGTTCTTAAAAATAACCTAAAAAAGTTCAAGATGTGAACCGATGTTTCATCTTGGCTCTTTTGATAGTCTATTCCTACATCAATTAATCCAAAGAAAAATCTCAAAGCAGAAATTGATATTACTGCAAAGATCACAAGTAAGACATTCATTTCATAATTTGCAGGTATTGTCAATGTAGTTAGTGCGAAGTAGAGCGATGTTAAACCCACTAATAACCAGCTAATAGATTTATTAACTAAGTTTAAGATTTGTTCTCCTCGAGAAATTTCAACAGTTCTAAGAAGAATCTTTTGTTGCCTTTTAATTGAAAGCTTAATAATTATAAAGATAAAGACCGATAAAGCAAAAATTGCTGAACCTACCAAATAATCCATACCGGTATTATCAAGGAATTCATTATCTTCAAGATAATCTATAAAATCATCAAATGCCATAAGAAGTTTTTTACTTTCATTTATTATAAAACTACCTTTCTTTAGAAATACGGATTATAGTAATCAGAGAATCTTTTCCTAGATAGCCTTCTTCTTACAAATTTGATTATGTCTCTCTGAAAACTCCTTACTTTCTTTCTTATAAGATTTTCGGGAAGAAAGCTCCTGTACGTTTTTTATAAGCCAAATATTCGTCACTATATTCGTCGATTAAAGATCCTTCTTCTTGTGGAAGTCTAAGTCTCATTGCAACATAAATTATTGGCACAAAAGTTAATAGTAACCAGTTAGAAGCTATTAGAGTTTGAACAATGCTCATTGCCACAAAGGTGCCATAAAGAGGATGTCTTACATATTTGTATGGTCCTGTAGTTACTAAATATCTTTTTTCGCTTTGTAAGGCGATGTTAACACTTAATGTTCTCATTATCCAGAGCATATAGATTATAACTCCAATATATGCGAGTATAGCAGCTATTCTTATAGGATCTATTAATTCCATCTCGAAATAATCAAGCCATTCTGTTGCTGCATAAATTAGCGGTAGAAATAACATTCCTATCGAGCTTAGAGCTAACATTATTTTCAAATAAGGTGCAAAAACTATCCCTATCTCCCCATCCAGTTGATGTTTCATTGTTAGCTTATATTTGATAACTGAAAAAATAGCTAATAATACTGTTATGGATACTTTAAAGATAATTTCATTCATTTTGTAACACACCTAAAGATGAAGTGATTATCAGCTAATATGTAATCCGGAAGGATTGTTCATTTGTAAGTTCGGGAATGATTTCTTTGTCAACTGAATCAACTTTAGCGTAAGATGGACCTACATGGCACCATTCTATGAATTGGTTTAATTTTTCCTCTTTTCCTTGGACTACAATTTCAACTGTACGATCTGGAGTATTTCTAACCCAACCGGTTAAACCAAGTTTTTCAGCTTGTTCTTTGGCAGAAACACGGTAAAAAACTCCTTGAACTCTCCCGTAAACAGTTAATCGATACCTCATTGTTTAATCTTTAGCAAATTGATTAAAATAGTTTGTTATTTTTCAATTTTAATTCCACTTTCTTCCAAGTTTATCAGCTGAATGAGCGTTTTTTCAGATAAGGGGTTTTTGCTGAGAACAATCTTTTCAAGACTTCTCATTTTCAGCAATTTATTGACTTCAAGTCTAGTTAATTGATTATTCCAAAGGTCTATCCTTTCAAGATTAACTACAACTTGAGGATTCGGAAGAATGATTTTATCTAACTCGTTATTATCAGCCGTTAAAGTGAGTAGATTGGTTGTTTTCTCTAATACTTCAAAGTTTATTTCTCTTATTTTATTATAACTCAGGTTTATTTCTCTTAGACTGGCTAAATTTTTTACAGGTTCTAAGTCAATTATTGCTAGTCTATTATCATAAATTTCAAGCACTCTTAGATCATGCATCTCACTTAACGGTTTTAGATTTATCTTGTCCAGTTCATTTCTTGAAAGATCTAATTCTTGTAGGAAAAGATTCTTACTTAACGGTTCTAAATTAAGAAAATCTAGCTTGTTTCCATGAAGATTAAGCCAAGTAAGCTTATTTGTTCCCTTCAAAGGAGCTAAATCTAATGTTTTCAGACTGTTATTTCTTAAGTTGATTCTCTCAAGACTTTTAAGGTTAGTTAGAGGCCAAAGATCAAGTTCTGTTAGTTTATTGTCCGCCAATTCTAATTTTTCTAGCCTTATCAAATTGTTAGCTGCCCCTAAGTCTAAAAGCTTAAGCTCGTTCTTTGATAGATTGATATCTTTTAGTTCCTTAAGTTTCTTCAATTGTTTAAAATCTAGCAAGATTATTTTATTATTTGATAGGTTTATTCGTTCAAGCAGTATTGTTTCGCTTAAACTTTCAAGATGGGCCTCCTCTAGATTATTATTAGATAAATCGATAGCCCTCAATTTTGTAAAGAATTCTAAGGTTTGAGGTACTTTTTCCAATCCCATCCCTCTTAAATTCAAAACTATTACTTCATTCTCTTTAATTACAACTCTATTTCTTTCATAACCTAACAATAGTTTTTCGTTGAACCCATAAGTTGTTTCTTTTTTCCACTTTACTCCTTTTTTGCC
>DAOWED010000039.1 GCA_030638685.1 Candidatus Heimdallarchaeota archaeon
GGCGCAGGAGCAACCGGTCGTTGCGGAGGAGGAATAAGGCAACAGTGGCATACTAAAGAAAATATTATCTTGGCTCGAGAATCTGTTAAGATGTTCAGAAAGCTTCCAGGGAAGCTAAAACATCATATTTTCTTTAGACAAGGAGGATATCTCATCCCAGCCTATTCTGAGGAAGAATTAGAACAGTATCGCACTAACGTTTCTTTACAGAGAAAACTTAAAGTCAAAAGTAGGATCCTTACCCCAAAAGAGGTTAAGGAAGTCGCTCCTGTTCTTGATTCAACTAAATTTATTGGAGCAGCTTTTAACCCCAATGATGGAACAGCTTATCCTCCAGCAGTTATTTGGGGATATCTAAAAGCTTCACGACAAAAAGGTGTTCTTGCTTATTCTAAGACGGAAGTAAAAGACATAGTTAAGGAAAATAACTCTATTACTAAAGTGATAACTTCAAGAGGAGTTATAGAAACTAACATGGTTTTTAATGCTGCAGGTGCGCATTCCGGTGAAGTAGCTGAGATGGTAGAGATCAAGCTTCCTAACTATGCTGAAAGACATGAAATAATGGTTTCTGAAACACTCAGACCTTTCCTTGAGCCTATGGTTATTAGTTTTCATAGCGGGATCTATTTCTCACAATCCAACCGTGGGGAAATAGTTGGAGGGATAGGAATGTCTGAAGAACCAGGGATAAGAACTTCTTCCTCTCATGCATTTATAAAACAGTTTTCAAAAGTTCTTGTTGAGCTTGCTCCTGCACTTAGAAATGTTCGAATCATGCGACAATGGGCAGGAATATATGATATAACTCCCGATGCTAGACCAATTATTGGCAAAGTAGAGGGGTTAGAAGGTTATTATCATGCAAATGGTTACAGTGGACACGGGTTTATGCTTTCTCCGGTTATTGCTAAGACAATTAGTGAAATTATCAGAAATAAAAGAGTATCAATAGGACAAGATGTAGTTGATGCCCTTAACCTGAAAAGGTTTGAAACGGGTGATTTTGTTAAAGAAACAATGGTTGTAGGATAATATTTGATAAGTTGTTCTTTTCCAAAATTCAAAGAAAGCCTTTAATTTAAGAAGTGTGTACTTGTATTACTTAGGTAGTTAATCCTTGAAAAAACTCACTAAAGAGGTAAACAAATGCAGATTAAAGAATTAATAGATGCAGAATTAGGAACGGAACCCTTTATTTGTGCTTTATGTGGTTATTGCAGACAAAGTGAAGCTGCTTGTCCGGAATTCAAGCTTTTACATTGGGAGATTTTTAGCCCAAGAGGTAAATTAGCTGCTGTTAAAGCTCTAGAAAAAGGACAATTAAAAGCCAATGAAACAACTATAGCCCGAATAACTGAAAGCTTGTATAATTGCACCATGTGTTCCGCTTGCAGTGAAGTCTGTCTTGTGGATATCGATTTAATAGCTCTTTGGAAAAATCTCAGAAGATGGGTAACAAAGGAAGGTTTTCTGCCAGATACACTTTCTGACCTCTTTGATAACTTGGATGAATCTAAAAATATTTACGGAGTAGATTTAATTGATAGAAATCTCTGGGCTATGAATATCGAGGATGAGGTAGAAGAGAGGTACAACGCCAAACTTAGTAATGAAGGAGTAGGAGTCTTTTTTGGGTGTGTTTTTTCTATGGGTGGAAGCGTAAGAGATGTTCCTGAAAAAGTAGTAGAAGTTTTTGAAAAACTAGGTATAGAATACTCTCTCTTAGGCACCGAAGAATGGTGTTGTGGAAACCCTTTCTTCTTAAATGGTTTACCTGAAAAGGGAAAAGATTTTGCAGAACACAATCTTGCAAAGTTAAAGGAGATGAACGTTAAAAAAATGGTTACTGGTTGTGCCGGATGTTTTAGAGTTTTCACTGAAGAATACCCCAAAATAACAAATGAACCCCTTCCCTTTGAAGTACAAACTATAGCTGAATTCTTAGTCGAACACATTAAAAACAACCCACCCATACAATCGCAAAAAGCCTTTAAAGCGGTTTTTAAAGACCCTTGTGAGTTGGGTCGACATTGTAATTATTATGAACCACCTCGAGAGTTAATTAACCAATTACCCGGTATTGAATTACTTGAGTTTCCTCACTCCAGAGAAGAAGCTTTTTGCTGTGGAGCAGGAGGACTTCTAAAAGCAACGAATGCTCCTTTAACTCTTGACATGGCTCATATTCTTTTGGAGGAACTACAACCGGAAGTAGAAGCAATAGTTAATTCGTGTCCTACTTGTCAAGAAGCAATTGAAAAGGCTGTGAAAAAGGAAGGGATAGATGTAGAAGTGATAGATATTATTGATCTTGTCTTAAGAGCTTACCAGGGGGATGAAAAATGAACAAGACAGATATATTAGAACAACGGTTCAAAAAAAGTTTCTCAAGTAATACTGTTGATAGAGCTATTTACTCATCTGATCTTGCTCCCACCTCCAAAATAGTGAGCTTTTTCTTTATTTCTAAACCCTTAGGAATTTTACTTCCAAGAACAATTACTGATCTTCAAGAAATGATAACATTCTGTTATCAAAACAAAATTAGTTTTATTCCTCGAGGTTCGGGAACAAGTGGCTATGGAGGAGCTACTCCCACTAGGAAAAGTGTAATAATTGATTGTTCTCGTTTAGTTGATATTATCTCTTTTGATAAAGAAAATATGACAGCAACGGTAGAATCAGGGGTTACTTTCGAACAACTCACTCGCTTCCTTGAAAAAGAAGAACTTACACTAAGGTCTTACCCTAGCTCTGCTCCAGCAGCCACTATTGCAGGTTGGATAGCTCAAGGAGGAATGGGTTTTGGAACCGCAAAATATGGAACTGCTAAAGATCAAGTTGTTTCATTTAATTTGATCAGACCAGATGGCACACTTGAAAACTATTCAATTGATGATTTAGATTTAATTTATGCATTATCGGGAATAACGGGGATAATCACCCAATTAACCATTAAAATACGCTCTTTGACGAATGAAAATGTCTATGGTTATAATTCTCCATCTCTTGAGAAGCTACTTGAAAAAGTGGATATCTTCACCAATAACAATCATTCTATCCACACCATTCATTTACAAAACCCAGACTTTCGTTCTTTAAAGCAATTAATCGATAAAGGTGAGAACAAAACAAGTGAGGAAGCTTCTGATTCGATTGATTTAAGTGAACATGAATATCACTTACTAGTTGTTTCAGAGGAAGAGATAAAAGAAAATGATCTTAGTAAAGATTCTAAAATAAAACTTCTTTCTCCAGATATAATAAAAGAAGAATGGGAAAAAAGGTTCACTTCCCTCCGAATTAAAAGGTTAGGACCATCTATTATGCCTTGTGAAGTTGTTATCCCTCAAGATAAATTTCATACTTTTATTAAATTAGTTCAGAAGAAATTTAATGAACCAATTGCATGGGAAAGCCATTTTGTTAAAGGTTCAGAAGCAATTATTCTCTTCTATTTCTTTACAGATGAAAGAAGTTTTTCACTCAACTTTGCATTTCTTAATCCGCTGGTGATAGTTCAACTTGCAGAAAAGGTAGGTGGAAGAGCTTATGCATTAGGTTACTGGTTTTCTGGCTATGAAAAGAAATTACTCTCTCCGGCAACATTAAATAAAGTGCGCCATTATAAGGAAAAACATGACGAGTCAAGCTTATGCAACCCAGATAAGGTTTTTTCAAGACGATTTAAATGGTTCCCAATTATATCTAATAAAACAGTTATCAAGTTAGGAAGTTTCTCTGGACAGATTCTTATGAAAATATTAAGGATTAAAGGATATAAAAAAGCAAATACCTCTTATCTGAAAAAGATGAAAAAATAGAATCTAAGGCTTACCCTTATGTTTTCTGATAGATATTACCCATTCAATTTTCTATTCTAATGATTTAGTAAATCAAATTAGATTTTTGATCTCATGTATGGAGGAAATTCTTATATTTAATGATAAATCATAATAAACAATAGAGGATAAATTATGTCAGAAAATAACTCTTGGGAGATTCTTAAAAACGGAGTCACCTTATTCAAAGATAAGAAATACAAAGAAGCCAGAAATCTTTTTGCTAGTTCAGCTGGGGATTTCAACACTGATAACCAACCAATGGCTCTCGCCAGTTTATGTCTAATGGCTTGGAGTTTTCTTCATCAAGGATCATTAGATGAGGGTAAGAATCTCTTCGAGCAACTGGAACGGCTTGGGAAAGGTTTACCTAACGCTACTACTTGGGAAGCATTAGCTTGGCAAGGATACGGAGCAATTTTTTATCTTACCGGTAAAACCCTTGAATCACAGAATGCATACAGACATTCAATAAATCTTTGTGTAAACACTCCAAGAGATGACCTAAAACTATCACTGCAAAGAGTACTTGTTCCAATAGATATGAGCCTTGGTGATTATGAAGAAGCCCAGCTTATTTTGAAAGACATAGTCCAAAAATATGCTTTGAAAAGTGATACTGTTAAAGTTGGAGAAGCATTGCATTACTTGATATTATTGAGCTGTGATCTTCATGATCAAGCTCAGGCTACAAATTATCTAGATCAGTTACGTATCATGAGTGAAACATCAAGAGAAAGAATTTTGCATTACTATGTTTCGTTATCTACAGGTTACTATGGTTTAATTTGGGAGGATATTGATAATTCAAGAAAGCAGTATCAATACGCTAGTTCAATCTTGAGTTCAATAAAGGATATTGACAAAAGAATTACTTATCAGACAATTATGAACTTAGTATTAACTGATTTAATGAAATTTAATACTAAATTGAAGTATAATGAACTTAACACTGCTCTGGATAGACTTCAAGTAATTATTGATGATGACGATTATACTGTCTTTCCTTTCTGGAAGATGGCAAATATGATCAAAGAAAGAATTCTCCTCTTAAAAAATGAAGTCGAAGAAGCTAAGAACTGCTTAAGAGAACTATCAAGAAGAGGTTTAGTTCATCAAGAAAAGACCATTTCTGACTGGGTTGAAGGACGAATGAAGACAATCGCTGAACTTGAAGGGAACATCCGTAATATCTTAACAGGAGATGAAAAGGAAGAATTCTTGAGATCAAACGTTTCTGAATTGATTGGTTACGCTAAATTAATTCCAGAGATACTTGCAATCCCAGCTATTGGCTGGCTTGAAGAATTTGTGTAAGAATGATTCAGTAAAAAATAAGTAATTAGAACTATTAGAACTATTAGAACTATTAGATTTATTAGAATCTATTAGAGCCGTTCTTTTTTCGTCTTAATAAAGTAAAGAGAATAATTGAGGGCAGGGCAACTATTAAAGGATTTATTGATGCCACTTTGTCAAAGGTTGAAACCTTAAAAACTTTGATTGGAAGCTGAACAATAACTTGTTCATCAATTTCTGGGTTAGGTTCAGGAAAAACAAAAAACAATTGTAATGCACAATTTCCAGTATTAATATGTGGAAAACTAAAGGAGAGAACTTGATCGTAGATCGGCTCTAAGGATAGATATATGTTTGGAAAAATCGAATGAATTTCATTAATTGAACCTGTAGTTGAATCCAAAAAAAGTAATCTTAGTCTTATTTCTGATAGATAGAGAGAGTAGTTCAGTTCATTATCAAGTAACTCTATTGATAGACCTGAAGAATAAGTTTGATCAATATAAGCATTACTGGAATAGTTTATATTAATATGATAGGTATTCCGAAAAAGAAGGATTTTATCTCCTGTTTTTATGATCTTTGAAGTCACACCTTTAACATTAGAAGAATAAACTTCGTTTTCATTGGGTGTGTTCCTCAAAACGACATAAAGAAACAAGCTGAATAATAGAAGAAAAAGGAAGATGATAATTAAAGACCATCTGTTGAGCTGCTTCATTTTTTTCTTAAGATTTTCAACCAATTCCATGAGCATCACAATTGTTACTTATTATTTGGTGTTATTAAGATTTAAAATCTTTTTTCAAGAATGGCGAGTATTATGGTTGATTATGGTTGAGCAGTTTATTTTTATTGAAAAGTGGATTTAGCCATTTAGAGTAAAATTAAACGCTACATTGAAAAAGAAAAAAGAAAAACTAACAACAAGTGGTATTATGAGGATAGTTATTATTGGCTCCTGTAGTGCAAGGAAACGTTTGGAAAACACTAAACAGCTTACTTGCCAAGAATTAACAGCTTCTAAAATAAAAACTATTCTTCAGAATTACGAAGGTGAAAAAACGCCGGCATCTAATCTTTATTTGGGGCAGCAAAACCTCAAGTTAGTAGAAGGAATAACTGAACTAAGACAAAGTGATTTGTTTGAGGTTGAATATTATCTCATTTCTGCAGGTTTTGGCTTAATTTCCGAAGAGGCAAGGCTGCCCTCCTATGAGTGTTCATTTAAAGAAATGAATCAAACTGAAATTAAAAGAAGGGCAATCCAGCTAAAGATCCATGAGACTTTTAGAAAAATAATCAAAGGAGCAGATTTTCTATATTTAGCATTAGGTAAAGACTATTTAACATCTCTGGGGCAATGGGATCAACTTATTCTTCCCCCAACAATTGCTTTTCAAGAAACAACTAATGGATCAGTTATTTCATTAGATGCAAATATTCAAAGCGTAAAGTCATTTTCTAAAGAAGGATTTTCTATTAATGGAACGGTTGGGTTTAAAGGAAATTTGTTTTTACTCTTTGCAAAAAAGATTCTTATTGCAAATGACCCTCTCAAGGAATTAAAAGAAGTAATTTCCTCCAATAAAAAACTCAAAAGAGCATTTTCTTTGAATGAACTCTCAAAGTTAAAACAGGAGAAATAAAAGGAATCGGTTAATGTTCTTGTAAACTGAAAAAGAAAAAACGAATAATTAGCTATGCTAAAATGATTATTTATCAGTTAGCGCTTTAAGATTTTCAAGTCCTATAACTCCAGCAATTACTCTTGCAGCATCTTCTCTTAACTGCTCAAGAACTTTTTCTAAAGTTTTCTTCAATTCTTTTAATCTTGATTTTTTTACGCTTGAAGATAAGGCTATAGAACCATCAAAAGCAAAAAGAATCTCTTTGATTCGCTCATGGTGCATAAAAATCGTTGTTCTTAGTTGAAGCATGCTGAAGTTCATTGCATTTTCATAAGCTCTATTAATAACTATTGAAAGACCGTGAAGTTCCACTCCTCCTCTTGCTCCAGGATTAGGTACTGAAAAAATTATTCCAATTACTTCTGAGGAAGGGTGAGTCCATGCAATGTTCAGAAATCGGTGACCTATATAATGTGAATAATCCATATCTATAGCTGAAAACTGACGAACAATTAACATCATAGCTTTCTCTTTCTCACTAAATGAAGAAGGTGAAGAAGCAAACATTGAAGGTCCAACTGTTTCATCCATTACAGCATTAAAAGAAGCGGCGCATATAGAAGCAATAATTTTCTCAGATATAGGAGAAGAATAGGGGAAATAACCTATTGATTTTACCATTTCATTTTCAGCTATTTCCTCAAGTATTTGTTTCTCAGTAAGAGGGCTTAGGAAAAGAGCATATCTCCCAACACTTTCTTCATCAGGGTAAAGCTCAAGATCAATAATTGTTGTTTTAAAGTATTTTTTACCGCTAAATACTTGATTTGCTATATGAATAATTAGATTTTTCCTGCCTAACTCATTATAACTCGTGATTCTATCAATTAATTTTCGGCTACTCTGATCGGCAAAACCTAATTTTTCAATTGTTTTTCCAATATACTTATCTTTAGAAATAGTCATAGTTGCTTCAAAAATATCATTGCAATCCACAATAGTACCTTTATCATCAATGAAAAGTATCGAGATTCTTTCTTGTTCTACAAAATCGTTAAACATTGTTATTTCTACAAGCTAA
>DAOWED010000220.1 GCA_030638685.1 Candidatus Heimdallarchaeota archaeon
AAAAAAAAAAGAGGGAGAAGAAGAAAAAGGAAGAAAAAGAAGAGGGAGAAGAAGAAAAAGGAAGAAAAAAAAGAGGGAGAAGAAGAAAAAGGAAGAAAAATTTTTTTTTTTTTATGAGGGAGATGAAATTCTTTCTAAAATCATTCCTTCGACAGAGTAAAAAGGTAATTGATTAGCTAGAGAAATAGCAGCTGTTAATTTGGTGCTTTTTTCAGCGAAAATTTCAATAACTGGATCACCAATTTTAACAAAATCACCTAATTTATTGTGTAAAATTATCCCTGAACCTTTATGCTGAGGGCAACCAGCTGTAGAAGCAATTCTGTTAATAGCCTGATTGGAATAAGTTACAATGTATCCATCGTTCTTAGCTTTGATAATATGTCTGTGTTCACCCAGAGGAATTTCCTCAGGTTTAATCTCAGGATTTCCACCTTGAATAGCTATTATTTCTCTCATCTTTGCAAGGGCTTTCCCAGACTTCAAGAGATCAACAGCTATTTTATGACCTCGACCTACAGGAGCTTGTTTACCCATCTCTAAAAGAATTCCACTAAGCTCAATTGCTTTTTCTCTTAAAGAGCTGGAACCTTTACTCATTAGACTTTCAAGTGCTTCTTTGGCTTCAAGAGCTGGACCGATAGCTCTTCCCAAAGGTTGTCCTCCATAAGTTAAAGCTGCACTGACATTGATATTCAATCTTCTTCCTGCTTCAATAAATTCCCTTCCTAAATCAGAAGCCTTCTCTCTAGTAGTCATCTTTGTTTCCGGTCCCGTTGGAACATCCATTATCAAGTGATCGACACCCATGGACAGCTTAGTAGCTAAGATTGATGCTACAAAGGATGATTGTGGGTCTATTCCAAGAGGTTTTTTAACACGATCGATGAGAATACTATCGACTTGAGCCATATTCATTTTTCCGCCCCAAACTATCATTCCTCTTACTTTGGGGGCAATTTCAAGTAGTTCAGAAGAGGAAAATTCAACAGGGGCAAGAACTTCAAAAGTATCAGCTGTACCGGAGGGAGAAGTTATGGCTCTACTGCTAGTTTTAGGGATTAATAGTCCTGCTGCTGCAATAATAGGAACGATAAGTAAACTTACTTTATTTCCGGGGATACCACCAATTGAGTGTTTATCGAAAACAGATTCTTCAAAATCAATCATTTCACCCGTTTCGGCAATTGAGCGCGCAAAGACCTCTAATTCATCCATGCTTAAACCAAGAAATTGTTGCGCTAAGGTGAAGACTTCCACTTCCATGTCTGTGAGTTGTCCTTTGTTAATATCCTGAACAATTTCTATCATATCTTTGTCTGTCCAGACTTCATTATTAAACTTCTTTTTGATTAGTTGATACGAGTTAGGTGGTCTTCTGCCAAGAATAGAAATTTCCACCCCTGTCTTTACTCCTAATTTATCCATATCTTCATCAGAAAGGCCTACCTCTAAATCGTTCACAATCTGTCCTGATTCATCACTGATAATGTAAGAAACTAAAGAACAATCACCAGCTAAAACTCTTACTGGTGTTTGAAGCATGATATTCATTTCTTTTACAGATGCTTTACTTAAAACTATTTGACTCCTTCCATACATTAAACTTATTTTTTTAGCAACTCGTTTCATTGATTCACCTTATTAGCCTTATTAGTTTTGAAGGCATTATTCTTATTCTTTTCGAAAGGAAGAAGATAATCTAGATATATAAAATTAAATAATTCCATTTGTATCCTTTTCAGGTCTTTCTCCCCTCAATTACTATTTCTAGTAAGTTTTCACATCTTCATATTATTATTTATTGATTTTGATTTTGCTTTTTTTTCCTAGAATAATTTTGAATATTAGCAATAATCAACTTATTTATATTTATAGGATTTTAATTAGAAATATGATTGATATTAATCAAATATTAGCTAATGGAAAAACAGCCGATGAATATTTAGCCGGAGCACCTGATAATCTCAAAGATAAATGGCAACCTTATACTGGTCCATTAAATAAAGAAGCAATGAAGGAATTAAATGGTTTAATGAGCTCTTTTGAAGGGTCCATTGTTGCTTATAGCGCATATTGGTGTTTAAGAGATTGTGCAGTAGTGGTTCCTCGATTAAAAGCTGTTGTAGAGGGCTTAGAAAATAAACCAAGATATACCATTAGAGGAGGGATCAAAGTAGATAGAATTAACCGTAAATTTTTAGGACTAGATGAATTGGAACCATTATCAATCAATAAAGTGCCCATTATTATCCTTTTTAATAAAGAAGGAGAAGAGATAGATAGAATAGTTGAACAGCCAAAAGAAGAATTAGAAGCAGATTTAGTTAGTATGCTCACAAAATACAATTCAAACTAGTTTTTAGTAATAAACTTAGAAATGAAAAATGCAAGATTGAGTAAACAGTCATTAATTTAACGTAAGTAACTCATAAATGCTTTATTCTTTTCTCTATTTCCTCCAACAAAGCCTTTTTAGATTAATATTGAAAAATAAATTGGAGATGAAAGTGGAATCCGACTCTCTTAATATTCTTTCTGCATTAGTAATCGAGAGCTCCGACTTATTTCAAAGGAAATTGAAGTCAATGCTTAAAAATGCTGGAATTAAAATAACCGGTCTACTAACTGGTTCGGATAGAGCTGTGGAATTAATGCTTTCATCAAATCCGGATTTAGTAATATTGGATATTTCACTTCCCAAAGATGATGCCTTCTCGTTATTAATTGCTTTTTCCCATCACTCTCCAAATACTCCGGTAATAGTAAGTTATTCCACACATGAGTTACCTGCGGTTTATTCAGCTTTAAGCATCGGTGCAACTTCATCAATCGTGAAACCATTCAATCAAGACGAATTTTTCCTTGTATTGCAAGAACTATTTCCAAAACAATCTTTCGCATGCTCAAGTCTTGTTAACCTTCACCTTAAACTACTTTCAAACTTCATAAAACAGCTGATTTTTCATGCTTCAGAGGAATTCACCACAAAGATTTATTTGATTGTAAACGATTATGTAACAAATTACCAAGTAAATTTTGATTTTTATTTAATGTTTGATCCTTGGAGGGGAGAATTTAAGCTGAAAGAAAGCACAGATGAGTATATCAGTGATATAGCTGAAGTGCAACTCTTAATTATCGAAGAAATGTTTAGAGAGTGTGTGATTATTGAAGGGGCAAAGATAGCAACCTCACTTTTTTCTGAAGCATATAACGCCTTTTTTTGGGGAAATGAGAGGTTCGTTAATGTAATAGGTTTTCCACTTCCGTACCATTTAACAAACTTGAAAAGATCACATACACAACTACCTTTCTACGTTGAGCATTTCTATTTAGTTTCATTAGATGGAAGAAAAATGGTACATTATTCTCGTCAAGACATAGACACTTCTGATGAAAGCGATCACCTTTTTTCATCAATGCTAACAGCTATTTCACAGCTCTCAGAAGAAACATCGTTTAAGGCAAATAGTTCTATTCCAAGAAGAGGTCTTCAAAAAATAGAAGAAAGTGGACAGATAATTTTCATTTTCAGGGGTATAAAATCCAGAGCTTTTATAGTGGTAAACAGAGAAATACCCGGTTTAGGGATAATCTGTGAACAAATAGTAAGAGAATTTGAAGAAAAATATAACTCAGAAATAGATAGTTGGGTAAGGCTAAGCGTTTTTGATGGGTTTAATTCAATCCTTAAGAAACGAATAGATCAACTAGAGGGACCGTATCAATTTATAGACTGATATTGATTGCAAAATAACTAACCTTTAGATTTTTCCTCTCTAATAAACGGGATGATAATAGTTGCAACAAAATAGAAACTAGCTGTTAGAAGAAAAGCAACCCAGTAAGCATAAGTTTCGATGATTATCCCACCAAGCATCTGAGCTATTCCATTAAGAAAAACCCAAGAAAGCTGATTTACTGCAGTCCATTTAGCTCTAGTATCTTTTTTGGTAGCAGACATTAAGATACCATTAACAAGAGGACCAGAGCTGTTCATGAAAGCATTTCTAACTAAATAAATGGTAAGTGCCCAAGAAAGAGGAGGGTAGGTGGATAGCAAGAGAAGTAAAAGAACAGCTGTTCCTTGTGTGAAGATGATCATTTTAACAATCCCTGTTTTACGAGAAGCAGAAGTTAGTAATTTTCCTAAAACACCTGTTAAAGCTGAGGTTGCTGCAAAAACAAGAAATAGCTCTGAAAGATCTAGCTCATAATGAGATTCAAAGAAGTAAGGAAGAAATGGTATGCTTAAACCTGCACCAAAACCAATCAACAAACCACTGAAAACTATTATATAAGGTGTTATTCTTGAATATTTAACATTCTCACTTTCTAACTCTTCTACCTTCTCTTCATCATTTTGCTCAATTACTTGTTCGATTTTTATTCCAGATTGATCAACAATATCATCTTGGGCCTGTTCATCGAGGCACTTCTCATCAGAAAGCATGAAACTAAAGATAGCACCAAACAAAATGAAAATCATACCTAATTGAAGCAATTTATGCATTGGATCTACTTCGATTTCATCACCTACTAATTGAAGAAGACCCCAGCCTAGAATGTTGCCTAATGAACTGGATATTAATGCAAAAGCAAAAAGTGTACCAAAAACATGAACTCTTTCTCTGGGTTTGATAGAATCAGCAATGATGGCATTAGTTGGAGGGCCGGACATGCCAAAAGAAGCTCCAAGGAGCATCTGAGCCGCAATAATTGCTTCAATACTGGTTGCTGTTGAGAGAATAATAACACCGGGTGTAGAAAGAAAAAGGCTAAGCTTGATCATGTAATCCCGTCTCCAGCGATCACTTATTATTCCAGAAAGAACAGTTATAACTAAAGTTGCGAGAATACTCAGAAAACCAACTGTTCCAAGTTCTATTTCATCACCACCGATAGCTTTGATCAGAAAAGTAGTTCCAAAATATATTATTGAAAAACCAATAGAACCAAAAGTATTGGCTAACACTGCCATCTTAATATTCCAGTTCCAGTTTTTCCAAGTAGAAAAAGCTTTGACAAATCTATTTTTTTCTGATTTTTGCACAACCTAGAATGTAGTTAGACACTCAAAAGTATTACCATTCGACTAATGACTATTTAAAATACAATCAAATATGATAGATTAAACGATTATTAATAATACAAGAAAAAAAGTTAGATAATCATTTACAATCAAATAAACCTATGTGGAGAATTGTTTTGAATGAAAAAACTCCTTATTCAAGATCCGGATATTGCAGTTTATCTTTAACTATCCTATGGAAAGGAGGCTTATCTCCCGTAGAAAAGGGTGAAGTGTAAGAATCTTTGGCGTTAACTTCTTCAAATTCTGCTTTAGCTTGAGTAACAAGTTCTTCATTAGTCATAAAATCAGCCACTGTGAAAGCAAGAACCTTAGCTGCTAACATCATACC
>DAOWED010000227.1 GCA_030638685.1 Candidatus Heimdallarchaeota archaeon
ATTTAAGCTTTTAGCGCACGAAACACTAAAACGCATCCATTCATCTGATATTTCATGGATTTCATCTATTTCTGAATATTCACTGTAAATGTCATCTCTTTCCATCTCCATTGTTACAAACAACGTAAATGGGCTTTCTTCTAGTTCTCCTAGAAATGAACGATCTGATAATTTTAGCATATGAAAAGACGTTCACTTGATTATTATTTATTATTATGGTAATGCATTCAAAAAATTAAAAAAATTCAAACATAGTAATATGCCACCTGTAGCAACTTTGTCTCATGTCTACTGGCTTCTTATTACCTCGGCTCGTATACTTAGCTATTCTATCACATTAAAGTAAAGCCTTTCTTTTTCTGCTCCCACATTTTTTCGCCTTATGATCTTGATTTTTCCAATCTCACTTGTTGATTTAACATGGGTTCCTCCACAGCTAGACCAGTCCCAGTCATCAATCTGAATTATCCTGAACTCTTTAACGCTTTCTGGCACCATTTCTAGATATTGTCTTTGATAACCTTTTTCTGTTAAGAAATTAATTGCTTCTTCTCTTTGAAGAAACTTTATTGATACAGGCATATCTTTTGCAATAATTTCATTCACTTCTTGAGAAATTGTTGCCATCTCCTCTTCAGTAAAGTTATGATTTAGTGGGTGAAAGTCTGCTCTTGTATCTGGTTGTTTTACAGCGTTTCCAACGGTATTTGCTCCAAAGTGTTCGAGTAAATAGTGACTTAGTACATGTTGTGCAGTGTGAGCTTTCATTAGATAAAATCTTCTTTCCCAATCTAGCTCCCCTTCAACTTCTTCACCTTCTTTTGGAATAGTAGTACTTTTTTTGAATTTATGCCAAACATCTTTTCCTTTCTTCTGTACTTTAGTAATTTCAAGCTTTCCTCCTTGAAAGATTATCCATCCTTTATCTGTTTCTTGCCCTCCTCCTTCTACGTAAAAAGCTGTTCTATCTAATGTTAGTCTATTTTTTTCCTCATCTATTGCCATTATTTTGGCATTAAAGTTCTTAATGTAATTGTCTTTGAAGTATAATAATTCAGTCATGTTCTTCTCCTCGTGTTTATTTCAAATTTAACTTAAAATAACTTTTTTCTAAATATTTTTTTTCTTATTCAATTCTGCATTTGACTTTCTGCTTACAGTCTTAATACAAGCTTTTCAGAATTTCATTTCCGTTTTTTCGTCTTCATCCAAGCTGGACTGGTTTTTTCACCTAGTTTTTGATTTAAATTGCTTACATAAGCTCTTGCTATCGTAGAGGTATCAACATTTCTTACCGTGGAGTTGATTACTTTGATTTGCCTATTGCAATAGGGGCATTTTCTTGTTTTCTGATCAGTTTTAGCATATGTATAACGTCCACATTCTCTATTTGTACATTTTACTACTGCAAACTCATCTTTCAAGTTATCACCTTGTTATTTTACTTATTTTTCGCCTAAGATTGTTACTTGGAGTCGTCTCCTTCTTGGGTGTATATCCAGCTCCAGAAAAACGGGTTGTTGCCATGTACCCATTACTAATTCACCATTTCTTATGGGAATAGTTAAGCTGGGTCCTATTAAAGCAGCTCTTAAGTGCGAGTGAGCATTGTTATCAATTCTATCATGAAGCCAATTAGCTCCCTTGGGAGCAAGCTCTTTGATCAGACGCTTAAAATCTTCCACTGCCCCAGGTTCGTATTCCATTGCTGTAATAGCTCCTGTGGAGCCGGGGTTAAAAACCGTCAAAGTACCATTCTTAATTTTATGTTCTGAAACAAGTGAGGCTAATTTATTTGTAAGATCTATAATTTCAATTTCACCTTGTGTTTCAAAAGATACATTACTATGATATATTCCAAAGGTCATTGTGAAGAATTATATTTTAATCTCATAAAGTTACCTTAAGACAAGAAAACTCTCTCTTGAATGATAGAGTAGAGTTAGATTTTGATGTTATTTTTTGCCTGTTCCCCTTCTTTAGCTAAAAAAAACAAAATTTTTAGGAGGTGAGAATTTTCAATAACGCCCATTTTCTTCCTTTATTAGATCTCGAATCGCTGTTCTAATTGCTTCTGACCGTGAGGGGTATAATCCTCGACGAATTAGCGAATCTAGCCCTTCTAACAAGGATGAAGAGATTTTTACACTGATGAGTTTCATTTTATCCACTTAGCTTGATATTTAGCAGTTTTTATTGCCCTCTTTTTATGGAACTCAATAATGAGCCCATAATTATTATTACACGAACTAATATTTTAATTTCGTTGAGAATCTAGACAAAGTTTCCATGTATTAAATTTTTTCTGCTCTCACGCCTCCTTTCTCCCGTTTTCTTCATCTTATATAGTGTCAAAAGGCGCCTTTTCCTTGGTTGTGAATAAAAAGTAAGCTAGACCCAGATGTTACCCGCGTAAGACTTGATTTTTTTTAAGAGAAAGTAGAAGTGAGGTTAATGACGGCAGAAGTTAAACTTTCATCAGACATTTTTGATTTATGGGCAGTAAGGGAAACAGGAGAGTGTCTGGTGCATCAAGGGCAAGATGATCAACTTGATCCAAATGTGGTCTCGAGCTTTTTAAGTGCTTTTCAGATGTTTGGTACAGAAGTTGATGAAGGGTTAAGTTGTCTTGAAACACAAAATTTCAAATTCATCTACCATGTGGAACAAGACTTAATTCTGGTAGCAAGAGTTTCCAGAACATCAGATCCTAAATATATCAAAAGCAAATTAGAGATTATTTCCTCAAATATGATGAGTAAACTAGGAGATAATCTTGCAAATTGGACAGGCAATATAGAACCATTCCAAGAACTCAAAGGGTATATCAGCAAGGAGCTCGAAAGGGCGGACATCTGGAACTGGGAAATAGAGATCAACCCTTTAATTAATCCAAAATATATGCCTGAAGGTAAAGTAAAGGCAGAAGTATTCAGTTTGGTTCGATTTAAAGGAAGAACAACTTTAACTGATATATGTAAATTCATGAAATTACCTGAAAGCGATGCAGAAGAAGCTTGTAGGGAATTGTTAAGCAATAAAATTCTTCAGAGAATATAGATTAAGTAAAGTAAAAATGAACAATAATGGTAAAGATGACAATCTTCGGTTGTCAATTTACTTTTTTTCTATTCGTTCAATAAAAACCACGTATCCTTAAACAGAAACAATAAATATCTTTTTTCAACCATTATCACTGAAGAGAAGGATTTTCTTCACCAAAAAGCCAGAGTTACATAGGGGCTATTGTGCATGCCTCGTAAACGAAGCTAAAAATTAGTTTTGTCAAGAAAGCATGATTTCGCGGGTTCAATTCCCGCCTCTGGCTCCATTTCTAAAAAAATAGTTTTTGAATAATAGACCAATTTCTTTATTTGTTTTTCACCATAATTAATCATATGGAGTTAAAGAGTGCTCAATGTGCTAGATGTGAATCTATTCATGAGATGACTTCTGAGATTCTCAAAAGTGGCTGTCCAGTCTGCGGTTCAAGAGTACTGAGATTTGGTGGGCAAAAAGAAGAAACAGATGATTCCTTAGAAGATCAATGGATAAGCGAGGATTCACCTACCAATATCAAAGTTGTCGGAGAAGGAAAGTACGAAATTGATCTTGAAGCGTTAATGAATCAAGAAAAAAATACCCCAATTGTAATAAGTCAAATTGAAGGAAAATACAAACTTTCATTTCCAAAGCCTAAAGAAAGCAAGAAAAAATAAGAGCTAGTTTTCATGTTGGAGAAATTTGTGATAATAACAGGTACACCTGGAACGGGTAAAA
>DAOWED010000084.1 GCA_030638685.1 Candidatus Heimdallarchaeota archaeon
AAAAAAAAAAAACGGACAAAAATCCGTTTTAAAAGAGGGAAATAAAGATTTAGTAGCTTATTTGCTAGCTTCCAATTCTATATTTTGTTCCAAGTCTTTATTTTGTAAGTATGCTACTATAGTTACTGAACCTAGCACTAGTGCAGCTCCTAAAAACTGTGTCCAAACAAAGCCGTAATCAAGAATGTAAATTCCTATGAAAAGACCCAAGATAGGAAAACTTAGTTCCAATATACCTGCAAACGAGGCATTAATCCGTTTAAGACCGGTGTAATAGATAACCAAAGGTATCAAACCAGTAACTACGGTCATGTAAAGAATACAAAACCAACCAATCCAGAAAAGCTCATATATTCCCCAAACCTGAAATTTGTCAGTTAAAACACTAAGATAGTTTGTGTTGTCCACCATTGAAATTACGGTGAACATTATCATTAGAAAGTAAGTACCAATCATGTACCTCAAAGTTGTAATTTCCCAGTGATTCATTTTCTTGGTTAATATTCGTCCAAAAACTGTTCCAGAGCCCCATAATATTGCAGCAAGAAGTGAATAAACAGTACCCATGAATGCCCCTGATTCAAAAAAGTTGGCATCCCAATCGGATATAGCAACTAATACAACCCCAACAAATGCAACTGCTGAACCTATGTAGAAATTTTTACTTGATCTTTCTTTTAAAATTATCATTGCTACAAAAATAGAGATCAATGGTTGTACCTTCTGAGTTACTACTGCTGTTGAAGGATTATGACCATATGCCAAAGTAAAAAACCATAAACCTAGAGCCGATGAACCTATTCCTATGAAAAGGGCTGAAAACCATTCCTGCTTTGTAAAAGTTTTTAGTTTTGAAACAAACTTTCCCCAACTCTTAAATTTGAAAGTCATCACTAAAATCATTATTAATGACCCTATCATATGTTCCATCATCACAATGAACGTTGATCTATAGGTGTTTATTTTAACCTTAAAGTTTACCGGATCCCATTCTGCAATTATAGGGTTTCTCACTGGTGCATCAAGTGCTCGTAAAGCGTTTGCGCCTGAAACAGCCAAAGCTCCTTTTACTGTTTCTGATTCAATATTTTTTGTCAAACCTTTTGTCATAAGGCATCATCTGAAGCTCTACTCCCACTTTTTAAAGTTGTTGGTCATTACTCAAAATAATGCTAATTACCCATATTTGAGTAGATATGTTCAAAAAAATTTCTTCTTTTAAAAACGAATTTGGGATTAAGCTTATGAGAGTAAATGGTAAGTGAAAGTATCAGTTTTGAAAATAAATATCTGTTAAAAGGAGTGTGGGAGGCAGAACCTCATATCTATTGCAAGCTAGACGAAAAAGAGATCATTTTAGAAGCAATAATAGTTTTAAAATTAGCAGAAGAAGAGAAAAAAGAAGAAAAATGGGGTTACAAAAGAAAAGAAGAACAAGAAAACTTCCTTTATTCAAGATTGACAAAGTTAGTAGAAAATGATCCTAATCTTACAGTTAGAAGGTCATATTATGAAGGTAAAACTCAACAAAATGGGGTAAATGGAATAGTAAAAACTAATCAAGCACAAAAAAATGAGTTAATGAAAGAAGAAGAAACATTTAGGGTATTAATGATTGTAAGCGTTCACGTTAAGAAAAAATATAGCACTGATCAATCTGAAGCAAAAATTGATTCTAACAATTACATTGAGCACTTTAAAGATTATTTGAAAACTATTAGATTAAGGATAAAGGGAATAGGTGAACCAAAACACTTGCAGGGAAAACTATTGGAGTTAGTATTAGAGACAAAACATATTCCGAGAAACACAGGAAAGATACTTGGAATAAAAAAAGGAGTACAAGGGCTCTTTCAAGATATAGGAAAAGTACTTGATGATGACCAGCTTTCAGATAATTTTCAAGTAAGCCAAGGAGTTTCAACGCACAAGAAAATACATTTCGATCCAGGTCCATTTGCTGGACGTTCAAAAGAAACAGCAAAAATAGTCATAGGAAATCATTCTACCTTTGGTAAAATGGGTCTTACTGAGATGAAGTCTTTGCTTTTTGCAGGAGAAGAAAAAACTAACCAAAAAGTTCTCTTTTCGATTTTAAACCAAATCACCACACCAGCAATAGTACTTACTTCTACTCAAACAGACTATTCCTTGCCATCGTCAAATAAGGACTGGACTAAACTTGGTTTCAACAAAGTTGAGGTAGGTAAAGAAATGACAATCAATATATTCCCAGAAGAAGCAACAATTGATTTTAGGGCTATCAGCTGGCAAGGAAGAATATTAAAGAAAGTTTTTTCCAGAGAAAGAGACTTTGATAGTAAATTTGCAACGGCTTTTTATGCACTTAACGACTCATCTCCATTTGAAAAAAGATCTGAATTATCGTTAGGAGTATTTAGAAAGGCATTATTTGACCCAGCTGGAGTTTTGCTTCAAGACAGAATAAGAATGGACGTTGGGGGAGTTTTAGCTTTGTTAGGGAACTCAGCTGTTTTAGAACAAGATCATTGGGGTCACAGTGACTGCAACGACCCATTCGCTCCTTTGCAAGATGGAAGATGGATAGTAAATTATCCAAACGAAGATCCTTCATGTAGAAGAGTATTCGTGCTGAGCTTTTTAGTGCGACTAGCTTTACTTAGAGAAAAAATGGATAATCCTCCTCCTTTGGTATTAATAATACCTCAAATGGAAGATTATTTTAGCCATGATTACAGGCAGAGAAACGAATTAAACGAACTCATTCCCTGGATAGAGAGAGAAAATATCAAGTTAATATTTCTAACTGAAGATATTTCAATAGTGGATGATACAAGTGCCAATTTCTTAAAAAATAGGATTATCTCGAGAGTGAGAACTAGCAAAGCAAGAAAAAATCTGGCTGTAACTCATAATTTAACCCCAGAGCAAGAACAATTTTTAGGTGATTTAGTAGAGGATGAATATTTGTTTGTAAGAGAAGATGCTTCTCAAAACCCTCTTTATCTGAAAAATGACACCACCGAGATACAATCAAAAGAAATGAATGAAAACTATTATGTTCCAAACTCAACTCCCAAAGAGCCTCAAGGAAAAAGCCAAGAAGCAATAGAATTACTCAAAATTATTAATTCCAGACCGGTAAAAGGTTTTCCTTTATCTACTCTTGAGATAATAGCTACTGATACTGGTGTTGAAAGTTTCTCGAGAGAAATAGAAGAATTGTTTAATGAAGGACTCATACTGAAGAAATCAACAACAAACAATTTCCCAGGAGAACCTTTGGAATTAATCAGTTTATCTCCAAAAGGAGTAGAGTTTCTAGATGAGCTAATCATTAGAGAAATTCACGCCAAACAGAAAGAAAACAATAGAAATCAACTTGCTCCAAACTCAAATATATCAGAAACGGAGCTCAAGGTAAAAAGAGAAGATATTGATAATGAAAAAGAGAGTGTGGTCCAAGAAAAGGAAGTAACTAATGAAGACCAAGAGCTAGAACATGGCTATAATTTTGATGAAATGCCTATTGGTAAAATTGCTGAAGTAATGGAAAATATGGTAAATCAATGCAATATAGAACTAGGCAGCCAAAATAAGAGTAAAGCAGTCCAATTATTAAAACAAATAGGAAAGATTGGGTTAGATGTTTGGAAAAAGAAAGGAATAGAAGAAGATCATAACAGTCTTAGTTATCTTAGAACTGTTACAGAAATAACAGAAGAAAGCAAAGATTCAGAATTAGAAATGTTAATTGATCAAGTTTCTTACGCTGCATTAAACATTATTCAAAAAATAATTGTTTCAAACCAAGAGAATGATGAAGACCCCAAAGATCAAGCCAGTGAACCTCTTCCACCTAACATTTTTGATGAGGAAGAATCATTAGAATTAAATCAAACTGACAAAAAAGACCAAAGATCAACTAACACTGAAACTGAGAACATGATAAGAAGGACAGAAAAAACACCTTCGGATAAGATCAATGTTAGAAAAAATCAATTGAATAAAATAGCTGAATTAAACGAGGACGATTTGCTAAATTCGTTTTCAAGAGTAAGTGGGAATTGGGTTAAATTAGAAGAAAGTGATTTAGTTGAACCCGAGAAGAAGGAACTTGAAAAGAAAAAACCAACTCAAGAAAAAGAAAAACAAGAAGAAGAACTAACAAAACCAACAGAAATAACAGAAGAGCAATCAAATAGTCAAAAGAATCAAAATAATCAGGCTTATTTTTGGACAAACCATGGACCCATCTTTTCACCGGCTCCAGATACAGAGTATCAAGATATCAAAAAAGCAAAGTCAAATGCTTTTCTTTCAATTGTGGCAAGCGATCCTCCTATTTTTTGGAGTAAGAAGGAGTCTGACAAATACTTTGACAAAGATGCAGTGGATAAGGTAGAAGAAAAAGAAAAACAGCAGAGGGTGGCTACTATTCCCCTTCCACAATCTGAAACATTAGATCCACTTAACACAGATTCTTTTCCAACATTCTTCAAAGAATTAATGAAAGAGTTACCTGTTGACAATGATCTTTTTCATGAAAAAATAATGAAAACTGCAGTAGAAACAATTTCAGCTAAAATGAAAAAATACGTTTCATTACCATTAAAAGACTACTATACTGTTGTTAAGGGCTATTTTGACAAGTCCTATAACAAAGGAGATAACCCTTTCAATTGGAGTTATTCTTCCGATACAAAAAACCAGAAACAAATTGTTAGATGGATGGCTACTAAGATGAAACAGTTAAACTTCACTCAAGAAAAACTAGACGAACTTGATTTTCTCTTGAAGGAAAAGAGAATGGAGAAAGAAAGAGTTGAATCACCCAAATTAAGTTCTTCCAAAAAAATCCCTGTTAAGAAAAATAAGAGAAAACTTGTTGAAGGATAGGAGGGGAAAGTCGTGGACATGAATGAAGCACTTCCCGAAAGAACTGAAAAAATACTCGACCCTAAGATTGATTATGTAATTAGTTGCTGGCCGGAGGCACTTAATTCATTAGATTCTTTCTTAGAGCTTAATCACAATGAACCTTGGATTATTTGCACTTCCTCACCTCAAATTCGAAAGCTTCTCGAACAAAGAATTATTCGCAAATTTTCTTACAAACGAATCTACGAAAAATTATCTTTGAGCAAAAGAAAAGAAATACCTGAAAAAACATTTCACCTCGAAAAGGTACTAAATCAAGAAGATTGCATAATTTGCACTCCTTCAGAACTTACTAGTAGTATTCAAATCTGGCAGCCTAAAAGAGCGATCATTTGTTTTCTAGGTTTTTCTAACCCTTTCTCTCTACAAAAACTCTCGTTACTTAGCTGGCAGAAAAATAATAATTTAAGTCTCTTTCTGCACCTTTTTTCGTGGACAAACAACCTCTTTTTTGATAAATGGTTTAAAACAGTACCAATTAGTATTGCTGACCCTTTACTAATTAATTTTCTTAATTTTAAACAGCTTAGTGATCAAATTAAATCTTTAAAGCAAAAATCTCTCTTAATCTGTGATTCAGTGCAACTGGCTTACCAGATTTACTTGTTATCGGAAGAATGGCACTCTACTTTACTCTTACCAATCTCGCCTCCTCAAAAATATCATCTTCCTGAAATTCTGTGGTCAGCTTCTGTAATGGTTAATATTGAACCAAAAATAAGTGATGAAAACCCTTCATCTTATCTAATTACATCTTCACCTAACGTCTTTCAATCAGAGATTATTACGACAGTTCTTTCATTTCAAAGACCGGAAATTTGGGCTTTACCTTCCAGTTGGTCTTCTTGGCGAAGAAGTCTTAATCCTACCCATGAAAAAATGCATGAACCTATGGGTTATATAGAAGATGAAACTGTTTCTGAAGAAATCATAGGTATCCCTAGAAAGAACGCTTTCTATTGGCCTACTAAAAAAGAATGGAAAAAATTTATTTTATCAACGATAAGAATTGCTCCAATTAATGATTCTTGGAAAATATTAGAAACGGTTTTCAGTGAGCTTGCGAGGTACTATTTTCCTGCATATTCAAGTAAAAGAATAGAACAGTTAACAAATGAGCTATTACCTGTTCTTTATGAAGGAAAGAACGTATTTACTGATGAAGAAATAAGTCAAACTTGGATTAAGATGAACGAGCTCTTGAAAGGAAAAGGTCTTTCATGGACGCCTAGGATAGAGAATTTTGAAATTGGGATTATCAAGGAACTAGAGCAGGAAAAATATCTAAAAAGAACAATAGATGATAAGCTCTTAATTCAACCAAAGGGGCTTTTTGTATCATCATTTCCGTATTCAATGAAAGTATTTAATTCATACTGGGAGAGAATAAACAAAGAATATTATCAGATTACCAATGAGAAGGTAAAAGAATGGACTCTAGCTTTGTTCAATTATTATGAAGAAAGAATAAATAATAAAAATAAGTTCTTGGCAAAAGCTTCTGAAAATGTGAATGATCTTCTCTCGACCAAGCTTATATCGTTTGAAGACTTTTCTCAGTTAAGCAATAGTTATACTCGATTTCTTTCCTTTGAGCGTTTAACGAAAGCAATTATTGAATTTTTAACTAATAGGAACAAATAAACGATTTTGATTCCCTCTTTTAAAAATGAATTTGAGATTATTATTGTGAGGATGACTCTTCCATTATTAAACGAATCAATTAAAACTAGAATTTATCAACAGACTACTGCAGCTACTGCTGTACAAGAAAACAGTTTGATTGTCTGCCCTACCGGTATGGGTAAAACAATGATCCAGATTATGATTACTGCTTATCTTTATCCTAAGCTCAAAGATGGTTCATTTATCCTTATTTTAGCCCCTACAAAACCATTAATTACTCAACTTTACGAAGAATATCTGAATAACCTTAAAATTGATCCGGCTTTTTTTCATCTACTTACAGGAGACATGAGAAGTGACTTAAGGGAAGAATACTATACGGTAAGTCATTTAATTTTTGCAACACCTCAAACAGTCCTTAATGATATCAATCTTGGGTTATTCGATGGAACAAAGTGTGGACTTGTTATAATCGATGAGGCACATAGAGGAAGAGGAGAGTATGCTTATGTTGGAATAGTTAAACACCTTGTTTCAGTTAATCCGGAAGTAAGAATTAACGGTTTTACTGCTTCACCAGGGGCATCAGAAGAAGAAGTAAGGCAAATCATGTCAAATCTTTCATTAAAACGATATGAGGCACGAATGAAAGACGATATCGAAATGAGAGATTATGTTCAGGACATAACCTTTGATTGGATAATTGTTCCACTAAGCCAAGGGTTTACTCAGTTAATTCAACAAGTAAAAGAAATAATGAAGGGGATAGTTACCAAACTGGAAAACATGGGGATCGAGGTTCCAGAAGAAGAAAATAAGTTGAGAAGCTTTGTCCTTAATCTTAGGCAGAAGTTAATGACTTTAAAAGATGAAATGACTTTTTCATGGAAAGAAGCATTATTGCTAGTCTACCAAATATTATATCTAAGCCAGATGGAAGAAGTGATTGAAACTCAAGGAATTCCTTCTGTTATGAAGCAGATTAGGAAAAACCAAAGAGAGGTTTTAAAACCGGATTGTCCGTACTCTCTTAAGCTTCTCTGGGAAAATAGAAACTATCAAGCAATCATTGAAGAAGTGAAAAAACTTTATCTGGATAACCAGACCCATCCCAAAGTAGAAGTTCTTTTTTCGGAGTTAAAAGACCACATAAAATCAGACCCTAGTTCTAGAGTGCTGATCTTTGCGAATTATCGCTCCACAGTTAAATTTCTAACAATGGCGTTAGAAGCAGAAGGAATAAAGGCAAAATGGTTTGTCGGTCAAGCAAGTAATGAGGCTGATAAAGGTTTAACTCAACATCAACAACAAACTATTCTAAATGAGTTTAAAGCAGGAGAGTTCCAAGTACTAATTTCCACTTCGGTTGCTGAAGAGGGACTAGATATTGCTCAATGTCGATTAGTCATTTTCTATGATTGTGTTCCCTCAGTCATAAGATTTGTTCAAAGGATGGGAAGAACAGGGAGAACAGAGCCGGGTAGAGTACTAGTTCTTGCAGCCCATGGTACAAGAGATGAAGGCTATTTTTGGTCTGCCAGAAAGAAATATCGACAAATGCAAGAGCTTGAGTATAATACTAATCTTTTCCCTAATAAAATTGAATTAGGAGAAAAAGAGCCAGAAGAAAAAATTGAAAAACAAGAACCGGAAAATCAAAAGGAAATCTCAACCCAGCAACCTCAAGAACTTCAAGAACATCAAGAGCAGCAAGAAGTATTTGAGAATGAAGAAAATCAGCTTGACGTTAAACCGGTAGTAGAAAGCAGTTCACCTAAGCTAATACGTGATTTGAGAAAGAGCATACAAAAGAATAAACTTTTCTTAGAAGTTTTAGAAAACGATAAACTGCCTGAAAATCAGCTCAAGGTTAATGATTTAATAACCATAGAATGGCTTACAATAGAAGAATTTCTGCCCAGATTAGACGGAGGATCTATTTTTAAAAGTAAGAGAGAACATTTGATTATTGTAGGAGCTATTCCTGAAAATATACTCGAGCAAAAATTAGTCAACCTTGAATCACTTCAATTTATGAGGTGGACCAAGCGAAGAATTTTCTTTGTTAAAGATCACAAGAAACTCTTTCAACTATTAGAGGCAATACTAAAAGAGTGGGGAACTCGATATAAAAAATCATTACCTAAACCTCTGGTTCTTCCTTCAGAATTTATCACAGAAAAGGAAAAAATATTACTTGCTCTTCAGCTCATCTTTGGTCTTTCAAGCAAGGTAAGCGAGCAAATAGTGGCTAAATTTAATAACTGGGCTGACTTCTGTAATTCTTCTACCGATCTACTCAAAACTATACCTCAGATCGGTGAAAAAACAGCTGCAAAAATATTCAGCTCATTTACTAAGAACTGGAATAATGAACAAAAAGAAGATGAAGAGTAAGTAAAAGGGATTATCTTTCTTTCACTTTCTATTATTTTTAGCTTTTGCCATACGGATATGGATTAGCTCAATTATACTCTTTTCAAGCTCATTAAATTGAGGACTAACTGTTTCTTTCACTTCTTCAGTTAACAGATTAATTTCAATTATCCCTATTCCTTCCTTTTTAGCCCAGGTTTTTTGTTCTCCATTGTACTCTCTTTTCGTTTCTTCAACTGGTGAAACTAAATAAGTGTAATTTGCCAGCTCTTTGTAAGCTACTGGGTGTTGCACCCACAGCCCATTCTCTGCTTCTATGAATATAATTAATTTCATTTCAGGGTCATAAACAGCTAGATCTATTCTTCTATAACTTCTTTTACTATTCTTCTTGAAAGCTTTTGAATGAAGTTGCCTTGGGATAACTAGTTCTTCAACGGTCAGACAGCCCTTTTTTTCATACTTTTCAGCTAGTATCTTAACCAGTTTATCCTCCACAAACTTTTCTTTTGCCAGTTTATTTCACTCCCCGTTCAAAGAATAACTTCAAATCTTTCTCCAGTTGATCTACTCTCTTATACATTCTTAGCTTTAGTTCTTCTTGAAAACTAATAGCTCGATTATCTAATACCACAAGAGCTCCCTTTTCATCAGGATTTCTTGTGGTTCTTCCTACTCCTTGCATTAGATGAAGTATTATTGGCAACCGAGTTAGAAAAACCTTAGTCAGTTCTGTGCCGAATTTCTTCTGATACTCATTTTGTAAGTAATCTGTCTCTGTTGAAGGTGCAGGAAAAGGTAACCCGGCAAAAATAACTAAGCCTAGCGATGATTCTTTTCTTATGTTGACAAATTCTACTCCTTCTGAAAGCTTTCCCCCAGCGACAGCTAAAATGAGTTTTTTGCTATCAGATCGAGTTATGCTCTTAATCACTCCGAAGTTTTTACTGTGACTTGGTTCTACAAAATCTGCCTTTAGATGAGTATCTAACTCTTTCATAAAAGAGTATGAAGGGCAATAAACTATTGTATGCTTAGGGCATGTTTTAGCCAAAAGTCTAATGTATTTAGAGAAATTAATATACAATTCCTCTGTTCTATTGGCAAACTTGCTAGTTATTTCTGGACGATAGATAAAGGATTGAAACCATCTTTTTTCTGAAGGGTTAATAATCCTAGTCGTTTTTGATTCTTTCAAACCATAAAGTAATCTGAATGCATAGACAGGTTCGAAAGAACCAGACATCAAGATTAACTTCTTAGCATTCCTCACATTATTTAGATACATAAAAGCGTCTGGAAAAATAACTTTTAGTGTTTCTTTTGAACAGATTACGTCATGTTGCTGAGTATAATTGACAAAATCAAGCACTTCAAAACCAATGGGGTCTATTAAATCCTGCTGAGTTGTTGACCATTGATCTTCTAATCTTTCATTGATTAGACCTTCAAAATCAGTTATTAATATTGGGTCTATTTCAACCGATTGTATCTTTTCGGAGCCATAATACTCCAGAAGCTCATAAATTAACGGATGATCTCCTATTTTCTTTAAACATTGAACTAACTGATCTTTTGATAATTCGTGTGATCTTGGTCTTGCAAGGTTATGAGCCTCATCTATTAATACAAAACATGAATAGATACTTGTTTCCATTTTTTCCATCATAAAATCAAATAATGAACTATTTTGCAGAAAAGGATAAGTTGTAATGATTACATCTGCTCTTGAGATAAGACGATGTGAAAGATAATATGGGCAGCCTTCTGTGCTTTCAAATGATCTGATGAACTCTTTAATGGAGCTAAATCCATTGTTCTCCCATGTAGTAAAAAGTGAACCTAGTTGATTCTCAGGTAAGTCATTTGATTTCTTGCGTAACGGACACTTCTCTAGCCGGCAAATCTGCCTAACTACTGAAGAAGTAATTTTTTTTCTTTGTTGAACTTTTGGGCACAGTGAAACTTTCCCGATTAATGGTATAATGATAGGTGGAGTCTCAGAAGAACGAGTATGTTTGCTAATCTCATAAAGTTCTCTTAAAAAAACATCCACTTGAGCCTTTGTACGAACATAAACGATTATTTTTTCATTTTCTCTCAAAGTCAGCAATGAACTAAGTGTAATTACTGTTTTTCCAATCCCTGTTTCACTGCTGATTAGTAATGGTTGATCTGTCTTCCAGATTTCTTGAAGAATCTGGTACTGTTCTACTCTAAGTTCATTGTAAGGGAAGTAATGAAGCATTTTATTTATTGAAAACGTAACCAATTTTATCACTCATAGAAAAACTTGTTAGTTGATTCTTCTTCCTCTGCCAATATTATTGACCCACTTAAGAACGGACTCAAAAAAGAATCCAGCTGTGGAATGCCTTCCTTTGTCAAAAGTGTGCCCAAGATGATTTTTGTTTTATTTTTGTAAGATTGAACAAGCCATTTCTGAAGGAGATATTCTAATCGTGTATAAAACTCGTTAAAGTCATCTTGTGGTGATTTTAAGTTAGAAAGATCATCAATGAAAACAATCCTAGTATTTGCTCCCCATTCTTTGCTCAGTGTTTCTAAATAAGAAAGAGAGAAATAAGAATTAACATTATAAGAAGAGCCATTGTTCCACTCAGAAAAACGTTCAGCTAATTCCTCTACAGGAATATCATTACTGAAAAAAAGACTTGCTATTTCATCACCAGAGAGAGATAGAGTCAACTTATTGAGCACCTTATAGGCTATTTTTCTTATTTCCCAGCTATGATCAGCTGAAATTGTCCATAGACCAAATAACTGGTCGTTGCTAAGTAGATCTATTCCCGACAAGATATGTCGTTTCTTAACCTTTACATCGAAATTTGATTCAGTTGAATTTATCATTTTATTCACCTTTGTGTTATTTTACCTCAGATACTGTAGTCATAAGATCTCCAAAATCAGGATTAATCAGCTCTAAATCCATTGATCTTCCTGGATAAAGTATTCCTATTGCAAGAAGTAACCAAAGAAAGTTTTCATGTAATAGTTCAGCTTGAGCTATCATCTCGACAAAAGTAGCCCAAATTACGCCTTTTAGTAACCAGAATGTGGTAGATTTACCAGAGGCATTGCCTATTTTGGAGAGGTCGTGAGCTGTTGGAATTGTAAAACTTAGCAAACTAAAACCTAAGATTGTGATAAGTAAACCTACCAATTGGTAAGTTGACCAAAGTGAAAACCCATAAACCATAACTACAGGACCGATATAAAGTGCTAGAAAAGCTGGAACTAGAAGATATATCAATAATAAATGACCAAAAGAATCCATCTTTGAATGCTCAATTATGAATTCTTCTTCTTCGTAAAACTCGATATTTAACCCTTGAAGTACCGTCTTCTGAATCCATACTCGAGCCTTCAGTCCGGCAAATTCAATTGGAGTTCTAATAGGTACTGGAGTAATAAATACAATTGCTCTGAAAATTAATGCTATAAGCCAAAATTCAAGATAGAAATTTAAGAAGGAATAAAGAACAGTATACTCCAATTATACTCCTCCTGAGGGTGTTTCTACTGTTGATCGCTCCTCATGTTTTTCTTGAAGAGAACCCAAGTTTAGTTTTTTGATCTCTTTAACTTTCTCTTTAATCTCTAAAATGTCGTTCATCTTAAGCGGACTTTGTTCCGGTTCCTCTGACAGACCTGGAGAGTAAGGAATGAATTCAAATCTAGGGAATAATGTACTGATCGCTTGATTAAGCTCAAAATATCGATTATTGATCTTAGAAGATAATTTAGTTTTGTAAGTGTTCCACTCTTTTGCACTGTAACTTTTCAATGGCTCATGAATCCAAAGAACGGCACCCCTTGTATTTTCAGATAAACTCATATCAGTCTGCTTCAATAATGACTTTGCAGCATTTTCATCTTGAAGACCATGAGGAACAAGTGAGGTCAATTGATCAGGTTCATATTTATTCTTTGAAGGCGGATCAAAGCGTGTAACGTTTAATGCAAAAGAAAGACTCATCCATAAACTCTTTCTCTTCTCAGTAATAGATAATCGAGCTCCCACCTTTGATACCCATGTTTGATTGCTTTTGCTTAAGTTTAATTTTGGAGCAATTGCATCAACAAATGCTTTATTTTCCAGAGAAGTTACAACGCAAGTAGTGGTTTCTTTTTCCTCTTGCTTTGAATCAGCTTTTTGAGGAAGAAAAGCAAGTGAGACGTAGATTGCAATTGCAATGAAGGCAAAACCAATGTACATTGCAAGTTTTGTGTCTGGGAAGAGTGTTTCTGCAATAATTATTCTGCCGAATAGGTAAACTACCACTATAAACCAAAAAGAAGGCAAACCTTCATCATTATTATAAAATCGTTCTACAAAAACTCTAACTAAGCTTTTAACTTTTGCAATAAATTTCATAAAGGTGACTTGAAGTTGATTTTCTTCATTACTCTGACCGTCATTTTGTGAATTATTACCAGACCAGTAATTGGTTATTCTTTTCTTGATTGAATTTACCTTTGACATTTCATTACCTCATGTTTTTGGTTTTCTAATTTTCTTATTTCCAAATTTACCAATTTTCTCACTTGATTCCTTACTTGTTTAATTTTAACGTTCCTCAATCAATATCACCTCTGATGTAACTTCTTCATCTAATACTTCTCCAGCCGGTTGTTTCTTAAAGAATGAAATACGAATGGAAACTGGAGCAAACAAGAAAACTATTGTCAAAAAAAGCGTTAATGGCGAATTTTCACGCAGTAAATCACTCATAATTTCACTTTCTTTTGAGGGAATAGTGCTTATCAAACTAATACTATTTAACTTGAAATGCCATTTCCCCGTCCCTTGAAGAATAATTTTGAAGAATAACGTATGATTATTGGGAATAAAATTATAATCCCAAGTAGTAGAACAATTTATCCCTTCTGAAAGATCTTGTTCTGATAAATAGCTCTGTTGTTCCTCCCCATAAATTTCATTGAAAGCTGAGATAGATCCTTTACAACTAAATCCGACATTTTCAGGTACTAAATCGTAACCAATCTCAAACTTTGTCTTTGAAAGATTAGAGTTGTTATCTAACGCAAAGAGGGAGTTGATCCAAATAGTTATTGCAAAAAATGCTTTGGATATGAAAGTATCTAAAACGAAGAATAATGAACTATTGGAAAAGAAGGGGGAATAATAATCATGATTCATTTCTGGAAATGAATTAAATGAAAGACTTACTTGGTCAATCGTAATTGCTCCTTCTCCTGTAATAAAAATGTTAGACCATGAAACAATTAGTGACAAATTTGATGACACAGGTTGATCACTAGATGAGCCAAAAGTGCTCCACAAAGTGTATGAATAATTATTTTGCTGGGATGTTGTAAGTAAAATAGTACTCAAAACTCTATCATTTTCTTGATCTTTAAGCCTAAAAAAATACCCCGGAGAACCAGAATGATCCCCTGAAGCTCTGAGTTTTATACTCCAATAACCTATCCCTTCATAAGATTCAATTTCAGCGAGAGATAGGTTAAGTTCAAATGAATAAAAGGAAACATCACTCCAGCTGTAATTCCAAGGACTAATTAATTGATCATAGGCAGAATACTCCTCAGATAACTTTTTTTCGGGAGCATTTGTGGTTGCAATAGTATTCAGTGTAGAAGTCTTACTAAGTAACGATCCAATAAGTAGACCTATTATGAGTAACATCCATCTTTTTCTCATGATCATTAGTTCTCATAAGTATTAAATCTCAAATTCATTTATAAAAGCGGGAATTTTAAACTATTAAACTTTTAATTAGTTAGAAATTGTCAAAATTAATCACCTAAAGATCCAACTATGAAGAACTGCAAAAGAAAAATTAGAGAGAAAAATGCAGGGGGGAAAAGAAAATAAACACTGAAAAGGTAAATACAAAGATTAAGGCTGAGTAGTTTTTTTATATATAATCTTTTTATAGTTCAATAACTAATTTATGATGGATATGTTATTTGTTGACCATTTTGATAAGAGAATAAGCAGAAAAAAACATAAAAGAAACAATCAACCATATAACAGTAAAACATGATGAACCGGAGGAAGGAAGTTGAAAGAAAGGTTAGTTATAGCTTATTGGAGCGTTATTGTTGTACTGCTTAATGCGAGTATTATTGCTTATTTTTTGAATCCCGTTATTTCTTTGATACTCTTAGGATTAATATTAATAATAGGCCTATTTGGAAGTGTAAAACAACTATTAAAGGAAGGTTTCAGTCTCAAACCTTCAAAAGTGAAAGGTGCAATCAATATTAGTAGACATTATCTTCGTATTAATTCACGCTTTTTTCTTCTCAGTGCCCTTGGGTTAATTATTGCAATTGGGTCAATTACTCATACTTTTGTTTATAGTCAATCTATGCAAGGAAGTTATGTAGGGCAAGTGATGCTGTCAGATGATTTAGGTGAGCAAAT
>DAOWED010000106.1 GCA_030638685.1 Candidatus Heimdallarchaeota archaeon
AATTCCATTGTTAAAGAAATGAGTTCTCAGCTGTTCTCCAATAACTTCGGGATCTGCATCAGGAGAAGATCTGAATACTAACTGATTGACATTATTACTGATATTTAACCAAGATTGAAGTGTGGGAAGAAGAACATAACTTACTCCAAAAGAACTGCTTATTGAAAAAGCAGCACTCTCAGGATCCATCAAAAAGATCCATTCTGGTGACCTTATCCCTCCGGCAATTGTTGACGTTTGGACTGTTTCCTGAATCCTCAGATTAACGGTATCATTTACTTTCAGCTCATTTTCTTTTCTGAAAGAATCATCCAAAAGAAAAACAGGTTCCAATAAATCATCAGCTGTCAATGTTCGTCCTGTTCTAATAGCCAGTGTATCAACTTCTCCACTCTCGAAAGATTCAACAGGGAGACCATATATTAAGCCTTTATTGACTTTTAAGCCTCTAGAATCGTTATACTCAAAAGAAATAGACAATCGATATCTTGTATCCCATGCTTCCATTTGGTCTAAGTGCTCAAAGGAAGAAAGCACATTCAATAACTCTGTTTGATTTATTCCAGACTCTTGGTGAAAAGTTATAACACCATCATCCAAGTAATAATCGTCAAAGAAATTATAGAGTGTATCTCTTCTCCAATCTATGGCGGACCTCATTCCAAACCATGCACTTCCTCCGAAACCTATGAGAAGCATAAGGATAATTACTTGAAGCTTCTTCTTCCAGAGGTCTCTTATTAGTCGACTTACAAAAAGTGAACTGGTCATATTACCACCTCAAGTCTTTTGGAGGGATAGGGTTTTCATTCAATTCATCAGAAATAATCGATCCACTTCTAAGACGGATTTTACGATCAGCTATCCTTGCAATTTCACTATTATGAGTTACTAAAATGACTGTTTGCCCTTTCTTAGATAGAGCAGATAATAACTCAAGAATGGCTATTCCTGTCTCGTAATCTAATTCTCCAGTTGGTTCATCTGCTAATATTATTTCAGGTGATTTGGCTAAAGCTCTTGCTATTGCCACTCTTTGCTGTTCGCCACCAGATAGTTCACCTGGAAAATGATCTGCTCTTTCAGCCAATCCTACCTGCTCTAATACTTCCATAGCTCTTTTTTTAGTATTATTCAATCCTTTTATTTGTAGGGCATATTCTACATTTTCTCGGGCTGTTAAAGATGGTAATAGATTAAAAAACTGAAAAATGAATCCCACATGATTTCTTCTAATTTTAGTTAGTTTCTTACGATTAAGTTTGCTTAACTCTTTTCCTACAACTTCAACTTTTCCTTCTGAGGGAACATCTATTGCCCCCAAAAGGTTTAGTAGGGTTGTTTTTCCACTTCCACTTGGTCCTAAGATTACTATAAATTGCCCTTTTGGAATTTGAAGTGATACTTTGGAAAGTGCATTTACTTTTACTTCGCCCATGTCATAGATTTTGCTTACTTCTGACAACTGTATATTTATTTCCGCTCTATCGGATACTACAACTAATGGTGTTTCATTCATTTTTCTCACTCTGTTTTTAATTTTTTGAATTTTTCCTTTTAAATTTATCGAGATTGTCTCTTACTTTGTAAATTTTTACTTTTAGATTCTATCTCGTTTTAAGGATCAAATAAGATATATTCATTTCTTGATATAGCTTATAATGTTTCACTATATTAAATATATTAGAACAGATATATTTAAATTATAAGTATTACATTATATGATATATGGAAAAAGAAATAGATTGGAAAAGATTAGGATGGAGGCAGTTAACGGTAATAACAATGCTGTGGAATAGAGAAATGTACGGCATAGAGATACAAAAAAGATTGAAGATGCTGGGAGATAATCTAGGGCCGGGGCAATTATATCCGTTATTAAACAAATTAGAAGAAGCGGGAGTGCTAGAAGCAAATGAAAGGGAAAGGAAAGGAGCCAATAGAATCTACTACAAAACAGCTGAAAAAGGAAAAAAAACAATAATCACTTATGGGATAAATTTTGTAGGATTATTTCAGAGATTAATAATTGAAAAGACGCATTATATCATAGAAATGGTAATTAAAGAGCTGGACATAGTTCCCGGGAAAATAATAACTGATTTTTCAGCTCCAGATATCGAAAATGTAGTACTTGAAGAAATAGCCCCAAAGATAAAACCAACTGGAAGATTATTTATTGAGACCTCAAGCACTGAAAAAGTAGAGCTGCTGGAATATCGAATAAAATTCCATGAGTTGGAAGATATAGTGGCTCCAATTGAAGTAATTGATGGAAGGGTGATGTTGCCTGATAAATCAATAGACATAGCTACTTGTATTTTTACTCTGCATGAAGAAAATACAGGATGGATTATTCCAGAAATAGCTAGAATTCTGAAAGAGGAGGGAAGAGCAATGCTAATTGATCTCAATAAACTTGATTTTGAAGAAGGGAACATCATCATAGAAACAATAGCAATGTTAGGAGATTTATTCCCAAGACATAATAGAGGTAGTATAGGGGTTGATTTTGAAGAAGTTGAAAAAGAGCTGAAGAAAAATAAGCTAACTATTGAAAAGAAGATAGAGGAAAAAGGGGTAGTTTACCTAATAGTTAAGCCAGTTAATGAATAATTGAGAATACTATCAGGCTTAATTATTCAGGCAAAGTTGAACGTAATGCATAAGAGTGATTATCTATAGCTCTAGAAAAAGCTAGTATACCATCTAAGTGGTCATATTCATGCTGCAATAATTCAGAAAGATCCCCTTCAAGGTCAAGGGATCGTTCATTCCATTGAAGATCTCTAAAGATAATTTTCATACTTTTATGACGGGAAACACGGACTAAGAAATCAGGAAAGCACATACAATCATCCCAAAGAGTAATCATTTCTTCACTCAAGTTAACAAGACGGGGATTAATAATAACAACTGGTTGATCAATGTGCATATAGATTAGCCTCTTCATAATACCTATCTGAGGGGCAGCAATAGCTCTTCCTACCCCATATTTAACTCTAAAAGCCATCATCGTATCATGAAGGTCTTGAACAATAACTTCGATTTCATCAAGTTCCTCTGGAGCAACAGGGAGAGATTTTTCATATAATTGAGGTGTTCCAAGAAGGAGAATTTCTTTTTCAGTCATTACTAAAAAATAAATGGTACAGACTATAAATCTATCTGAAAAACAATTGGAAGCAGTTTAAGAGAGATAAAAAGAGAATAAACGAAAAGAAGAAAAAAAAAGTTAATCAGTTGCAAAACTTTTAGAACAGTACAGAGAATAATTAGTTGACAAAATGATAGATGCAATTTTTCCACCAGATATCTTAGCAGTTTTGATAAGATACCCATCCTTAGCAAAAGAATTGGAATTGAATAGCCCATGGTTTTCAGATCCTGTTGAAGTAGGGATTGGAAGACCATCTATTCAACAATTAATAGATGAGGTTTTACTAAAAGAACCTCGAAGAAAGTATGTAAAACTAGCTTCCTGTATAGCATGGTATACCAGACAGCCAAGTCACAGAGAAAAACTCATTTCTTGGTTGGAAACAAGTGAAGAAGAAGACCTCTTTAATTGGACAATACAGCTAATAACTCACTCCCTCTTAAAAAATACAGAAAAAACAAAGGAAATATACCTTAAAGTCATAAATTTTACTCAAGAAAAAGAACTCAATCTTGAACAACAATTCTTCAAAATTATTGCTGCCCTTATCTATGCTGAAGAAAAGCCAGAAGAATTTGATCCTTTAGCTTTGTGGGAGAAGATGAAGGGGTTTTTACATGAACCAAGTATTTGGCTTGAACACCAGTTAGAAACAGGTTTTGCTTGCTGGAAAGTGGCCCAAATGGCCCGTGAAAAAGGAGAAGAAGAATTCGCCTCAGAATTAGTTTCTAAAGGCTACTCCTATGGAAGAAACTCAAAAAGTAGATTCTTAATACGCTTATTTGCAAGAGAAGCAGCTAAGTTCAGTAATAAAGACCTTATGAAACACCTACAAGATGTTTTTTCTGAGATAATGCCATCAGAAGAAGCTATTGATAAGTTAGGAGAGGCTGAACAATTCACTAGGTTAGATACAAAAGGACTTTCTCACGCAACAAAGGTACTAAGCAGTATTTTAGGAGAAAAAGCGGAGAAAGATATAACCAAAGCCTCTAAAAAACCATTTGCTAAGGTAGTAACTAAAGCCTTCAGTGATGCACTAGAAACTTCTACAGTTAATATTGCAGAGATGGTAAACCAAATAATTAGTGCTACTCAAAAAACCATCAACGAAAAACTAGTTCTCCTTGAAGAAAAGCTCAAGAAATCAAGGTCAGAAAAAAATCTCTTAGGAATAACTCATGCAATAATTGACATTTCAAGAACTTATACTAATCGTTTTAGTGAAGATAATAATCCTTCAGACCTCCAAAGGTCAGAAAGTTATCTTGATGATTTGGAAATACTTTCTAAAGAGCTTGATGAGCCAAAAATTGAGGCAGTAAAACACTTAATTAAGGCAGAGAGAGCTTTTGAAAGGAAAGACAAGGAAGAAGGAGAAAAAGAACTAAAAATTATTTATGGAATGGAACTAACTCCAGAGATAGAAGCAAGAATTGCAGAATTACAAGAATTGCAGAAGATTCAAGATCTTCAGTCTGAGCAACAAGAAGCAAGAAAAGAGTTCATAGTCCACGAAACGATAGAAGTAGAGGGAGAAGCAAAGGATGATGAGAATATCAATCAAATGCTTTCCAAGATAAAAGATGTTGTTTCTACAACAATGGTAGCATTCAAAGAAATAACTCCCAATTTCCAGAAAACGGCATTTAGGGGAGTAATAATTCTTTCACCAGATGGAATACCAATCTATCAGCTACTTGAAAAAACCATAGAAGCAGACCCAATGTTAACATCGGGATTAATTTCAGCACTTTCAAACTTTGCAGAACAAGCATTCAAGGTAGAAGGATCGTTAGAGAGTATCAATTATGAAGGGTTAGCTATCATGATAGAGACAAGAGAAAAAGCTCTTTATGTTTTGTTAACAGAAGAAGAAACTTTTCTAGCAAGACAGAAATTAAGAGAGTTAACTCATGAAATAATGAAAGATGAAAGAATGATGAGGGTAATTAATGAGCCACATGAAGTGCTAAGAACAGATGAAGAATACATGAGTGGAAAAATCAAAGAACAAATAGTCAAGCTTTGGGCACATGAACAAGCGTTCTTGAATTAATCTGTGGATCAATAAGGAGAGTCTGAAGTGAGTAAAAAAAAGGAAGGATTCAGAGATAAGTTCCTTTGGAGTTTCAGAAAGAAAAACCATGAAAGTAAGATACTTCATAGTTGTCCACTTATAAAAACAAATCGTAATTATATCAGAGCAAACTAAAGGAATTTTAACAAATGGATAAATTATATAGCAGTGAACTTGAAAATATTAAGAAAAAATTAAAAAAATGTAGAAAAGAAAAGAGGGAATTAAAGAAAAAACTAAAAGAAATGAAGGAAATGCTAAAATGAGCAAAAAAAGGAAGGGTACAGAGACAAGTTCTTTTGGAGTGTCAAAAAGAGAAAACCATGACTCATCAATTTTCTATAATAGTAGACTCTATGACCTTTTTGCAATAGAAGAAACAAAAGACGGCACAGAAAATGACCTTCCAGAAGAAATTGTTAATCAAATAATATGTCAAGATAGCAGAAAAATGGGTGAAATCCCGGATAATTCTATTCATTTAATGATCACAAGTCCACCTTATAATGTAGGAAAGGAATATGATGCCAATCTTTCATTAAAAGAATATCTTGAACTGCTAAAGGAGGTTTTTGGAGAAGTTTACCGGGTATTAGTTAATGGAGGAAGAGCGATAGTTAATATAACAAATGTGGGCAGAAAACCTTACATTCCACTCCATAGCTATATCATTGAATTAATGCTGGAAATAGGCTACTATATGAGAGGAGAGCTAATCTGGAATAAAGCAGCAAGTGCAGGAGGATCGACAGCATGGGGTTCATGGAAGTCACCTTCAAATCCCGCATTAAGGGATGTACATGAATACATTTTAGTTTTTACAAAAGGAAATTACAGCAGGAAATTTACCAATAAAGGAGAAGGAGAAAGTACGATAAGTAAAGAAGAGTTCTTGGAATATACAAGAAGTATCTGGAATTTTCCAACAGTATCAGCTAAAAAAGCAGGTCATCCGGCACCTTTCCCAAAGGAGTTACCGTACAGATGTATACAACTTTATTCATATGAAAAGGATATAGTATTAGATCCATTCTGTGGGAGCGGAACAACTTGTGTGGTAGCAAAAGAAAACAAAAGAAGGTTTATTGGGATAGATATAGAGGAAAAATATGTTGAACTAGCAAGGGAAAAAATCAGCAAGGTAGAATAAGAGGTACCAAAAATGATAGGGAAAGAAGTAAAAGAATGGCTCTTAGAAGGACCAAGTTGGATAAAATATCGTACAATGATTGATTTGCTAGACTATGAAGAATCACATCCAGAGGTAGTTCAAGCAAGAAAAGAAATGAACAAAGACAAACAAATAATGGAATTATTAGAAGAACTAAAAGAATGGCCAGGAAAAGTCTTAACAAATCACAAAGATGCTACTTTGCTACTTCATAAATTGAATTTTCTAATAGATCTGGGTCTAGAAGAAGAGACAGTTATTCAAGAGATCAAGGAAAAGATGTTAGCTCACCAATCAGAAGAAGGAGCTTTTGAAGTAATGATGAATATCAAAAAAGCATATGGAGGGACAGGAGAAGATCAATGGGGATGGATGCTCTGTGATGCAGCAGTAACACTGGATATTTTAGTAAAATTAGGGGAAGAAAAAAATAGTCAAGTAAAAAGAGCAGCTGCTTTTTTAGCAGGATTGACAAGAGAAAATGGATGGGGATGCAGTGTATCAAAAGAATTAGGTAAATTTAGAGGACCAGGAAGAAAAGCGGATCCGTGCCCTTACAGCAATTTCATGATGGTAAAGGCATTAGCTGGAATGAAAGAGTGGCAAGAAACAAAAGAGCTAAAGAGAGGGATAGAGACAGTATTACAGTTATGGGATGAAAGAACAACTAGAAAACCTTACATGTTCGGAATGGGGACGGACTTTAAAAAACTAAAAGCACCCAGTTTCTGGTATGACATCTTGCATTTAGCAGAAGTATTAACTTCAATTCCGGGGGCGAAAGAAGACCCAAGAGTGAAACAGATGGTTCAGATTATTAAAGAAAAGAAGGATGAAGAAGGAAGATATAAAGCAGAGTCAAGCTGGAGAGCGTGGAAATGGGAGTTTGGACAAAAAAAAGAACCATCAAGATGGATATCTCTAAAAGCATATAGAATAATAAAAAGGATGAAGTGAAAAAATGAATGAAATAACAAAACCAACTAACGAAGAAAAGTATATAGAAACAATTGGAGATCAAAGGGTGGCAAAAAATGATTTTTTTGCGATGCATCCACAGTCACCACTAACT
>DAOWED010000042.1 GCA_030638685.1 Candidatus Heimdallarchaeota archaeon
CTTATTTACAAAATTATCACTTTAGTATTGTTAACAACTTTTATTTTATTATTAATTAACTCATTAATAGGCTCCCCACTAACAGAAGTATTGAAACATGATAAATTAAAGTGGGAATTGTATGGCTTTTGTTTCGGTTTTGTTGGATTCATTATATTATATTTTTTAGTAAAACATAATGAAAAGGTCAGAAATTGGATAGACAGAAACATTTTCTTCAATAAACTAGCATCAGGAATAGAGGATTATTTATTAGTAGGTTTATTTGAGAAGCAAATTAGATCTATTAGAAAAACCCAAAGTATTGATGAGGAAATTGAACTTGAAGATGCCTCTTTTTACGTAAACGATCTATTCACAAAGGACATGATCATTTTTGCACCTTTAAGAATGTTTATTCTATTCTTGCTTGCTTTGACATACAATGTTGAAATAATGCAATCTAATATTCCAAGTATTTCACAAACACCTTTTATTGGATTCTTTGTGGGTATGTATAAATCATTCTTACCTTTCTTTGGGCTTTATTTCTATTTTCTAGTAATACTTTATTATAAAGAAGTTTTGTTCAATTTCTTTTTTGCATCAAAATGGAATTCATTCTTTTTTACTCTTAAAAGCTACAATAAAATGGTTTTAAGTTTCATTAACAAGTTTTTTGAGTTAAATATAAGTTCTCTTTTTAAAGGGTTTTTACTGCTTCTTTTGGGTTTTGGGCTATTATACAATAGTATTTTCAAAGAGTTAGTATTATTACTTCCAATTGTAGCTCTTTTCATGTTAATAGTAATATTTGCTTGGTTTTCTTTAACCTGTTTTATTCTTTTATGGGAAGAACTTGATAAGAAAAACGATGAATTGTTCATAGAAGGAGATAATAGAGAGATATCTGGACTTTACGATAAAATAAACGAATATTTGTCGCTTAAAAACCTTATTGATAGTTTTTTCACATTTAGTATAGTAATAGGTGTCATCACCTTTATTGTTGGATTTTTCGTGATTGGCTTTGCAAATATATCAATCATAATAACAGTCTCTTCAATACTATTACTCGTTTTTCTCTTTTTCCCAAGAACTTGGCTATACAGCCGTTTATCATCGAATCTGGAGTCTAGTTTGAACATCCCAAGATCTAGTGATGAAGAATTAAATATACAAGAGATTTCTATCCTAATTAAATATCACGAATATATTGAATTAAAAACAAGTAATAATGATAGGATTATAAGATGGTTATTAATTCTCATTAGTATCACTACATCACAATATGCCTATTCGGACTTAGAAAATTTCTTTTAAGATCAGAATATAATAAAAACTATCTTCATTTTCTTCCTTCTCCACAGAAAGAACAGAAGATATCACCGGGCTCAAGTTTTTCTCCACAATAACTACAAAAACCTGAGGGATAGTACTTACTTGAAGCTTCTTTTCTGAGATAATCGTTATCTGTTCTTAAGTTTTTCAGAAATTTTTCTCTCTGGTTTCTCGCTACTATAGCCTTCGGATTCTCTGATGGGCCTAGAGTTAATTTAGGCATATTAAGTACACTCGCTCCAATTAATAGAAGTGGAACAAGTATTATTAATATAGTAAACATGAATGGAATGAAGTCCTCTTGTGTACCCCATATCATAAATAATCCAATCATAAAAAACACCATAATACCGGTCACTGTTTGTGTTGGATTATTAGAGGCTTTTTTCTCTTGAAGAGTATAGTAACAAACAGGGCAAAATTCTTGTTTGACGACATAATAACTCCCTGTACCCATACCACTGATCATATGATTACTTCTTGATTTCTTTTCGTAAACAACCTTTTTGCATTCTATGCAAATTAGTTTTCCACATTCTTCGCATGTTTCAATCGCTTTTTTATCCGGATGATAATCACAATAGGAACCAGACATACTCTCTTCTCCAATCGACTATTGCCTAATTACCTATTTAAGTAATTACTTTTTCGGTAGTTTTAGCTAATTGATGTTATTTACCTAATAGTTGTATATGGGAGTTTTTTTCTAATTATCTAAACAATGCAAGCAGTGTTATTATTGTTAAACTGGGGAACAAATCTTGTGAATCATGATTGTGAGTCAGATTAACATCAAAACAACATAATTAAAATTGACAAAAGACTCTTTCTTAGTTTAAGGAGTATAGAAGAGTTAACACTTCTTTACTAATTCCAGAATTGAAATTTGTTTTTCTGTTGTGCTACTTGCATAAGGACAATGATTGCACTCAAATGAACTACATTTTGCCATACTAGCTTTTTCAGTTCTTTCTAAGTAACCCAACCTTTCCAACTCGTCCATTAATATGTTTACTTGTTCCTTTGTCACCTCAAGTTTTCTGGCAATAGCAATTGGCCTTTTATCTGATCCGGGTGTTTTCAAGATTCTAAGCACATCTTTTATCATTTTTCTAACTTTCCTTTCTTTGGATTTAATAGGATAAAACCTGGTAGAGAGAGTATACCTAAATATATTGGAGTATAAGCATTAAATACCCACTCAGCACTGAAAATACTCTCTTCAGCGTCCAGTGTTTCAACTAGGACAGTAATATTTTCTGCAAGAACTACTAATAAAAAGATTATGAGGAGGAATACGGCAAGAGTAGTCCCTGTCATAAGGTATGCTTTTCCTCTATCACTTGATTCACGAAGTAATATTACTGCTGCCCAGAAGAAGATTAATGATATTACCATAAATGATAAACTCATAACACTGTTTTCGCTCCAAGTGATATAATCGTCTGTTTCTGTGAAAAACTCTATAGCAAAATCATCTAATGATAGGCCGAAAGCTAAATAGTTTATCATTTCAAATATACTGATAATCATGAAAAGAATACCTAGAAAAACAGAATAAATTACATACACTGTAGTTGAGTTTTCTTTCTGCGAATTAAGTAAACTTTCTGCGTTAGATTCTTGTGTTTGACTTTGATTGTTGTTATTATTACTCATTTTTTCACCTTCATTTAAAATATAAAAACACCGATTGCCATCGTTAGAGCAGCTAAGACATAAGCTACGACAATATACATAACTGTAACCCAGATTGTCATTTTCCAGCTATTTGTTTCTTGACGAACAGCCCCTAATGCTGCAAAACAAGGAACATATAACAACGAAAAAACCATATATGAGAAAGCAGTAGCGTCTACGTTACTTGATCCTTCTTGAAGCCGTGTTTTAAGTGCAACTCGAAGATCAGTGTCTTCAGGATTATCAGGAGTATTTTCTACTTGAAGGAGAACTCCAAGAGCACCTACAACTACTTCTTTTGCTACTAAGCCAAAGAGAAGAGCAGCTCCTAGTTCCCACTCTATTTCCATCCACCAGAATAAAATAGCAACGACTTTCCCGATTGGTTCAACCATCTCAAAAAAATTAAGACAATAAATAATTATTGCGGATATTAAAATAAGTGTACCGGCTTTGTAAAGAAAACCTTTACATCGTTGCCAGAGCTTAATTAAACTTGCAGTTATGGAAGGTCTCAGATAAGGAGGAAGCTCCATTATAAATGGAGAAGTTTCTCCTTTGAAGTAAGTTTTTCTTAAGATCCAAGCAGTAGTGATGGCTACAATCATTCCAATTAGATACATAAGTAAAGCAATGTTTGCAGCTTCAGTTTCACTGTAAAGTGCACCAGCTATTAATACATAAATTGGTAAACGTGCTCCACAAGAGATGAAACCATTAACAAAGATACTTGTTAATCGTTCTTTTTCGCTCTTGATTGTACGGGTAGACATTATTGCAGGGATATTACAACCAAAGCCCAACAGCATGGGTACTATTGCTTGACCATTAAGTCCGAAACGATTCATTATTTTATCCATAAGAAAAGCTACTCGAGCAAGATAACCAGTATCTTCTAAAACACCTATTGCAAGAAACAAAAGTGCAATGATTGGTAAAAAGACCAGTATTCCTCCTACACCACCTATAATCCCATCAGTAAGTAATCCCGTAAAAAAGTTATCTGGGTCAGCACCAAAATCATCGATTATTAAGTTCGTTAATTTACTAAAAATTAGTTCCACTAACCCAATAAATGGATCACCAAAACTGAACACGAAGTGAAAAACACCCCAAAAAACAACTAGGAAGATAGGTATTCCAAAATATTTATGAGTTAAGACCTCATCCATCATATCTGTTTTTGTCCATTGTTCATCCATGGTCTTCGTTTTTACTTTTTTGGATATTGCGAAAATATGTTTATATCTAGCATCGGCATAAACAAGCTCTGCGTCGCTTTCAGGTAAGTTTTCAGTTGCTTCGTCTATGACCTTATCTACTAACTTCAAATCGACCCCACTTTCTTCTAACATATCGCGGATTACTTCATCACCTTCCAATAAAGCTGAAGCAGCCCATGTAAGAGCCCATTTTTCAGAGGTTACACCTGCGTTTTTCAATGACTCTTTGATCACTCCTATCTCTGAACTAAAAGCATCAAACCAAGAAACATTCGTTGGAGTGAATTTTTTATTTGAATGCTCCAGAATAGCAGTTTTTAACTCTATTATTCCTTTCTTCTTTGGAGCAATTGTTTCAATAACAGGAGCTTCAAGTAAATTTGAAAGAAACTTAGCATCAATAGTAATACCTTTACTTTCTGCAATATCTCCCATATTTAATACTACAAGCAAATTTGCCCCAAGCTCAAGCAATTGCAAAGTCAAGTAAAGATTACGATCTAGGTTTGATGAATCAATGATGTTTATTATAAGATCGGGTTTTTCCTCTATAATAAATTGACGAGTGATTTTTTCATCTATTGAACTCGTTGTCAATGAATAAATCCCCGGAAGATCAACTACGGTGATCTCTTCATTATTATGACGCAATATTCCCGACTTTTTTTCGACAGTTACACCAGGAAAATTGGCTACACTTTGACGAGCTCCCGTTAAAGCATTAAAAATAACTGTTTTTCCTACATTTGGGTTAGCTATTAAACCTATTGTCTTCATTTGTCAAGCACCTCTACTATTATCATCTGAGCATCTACTTTACGAATTGACAGATGATATCCTTGAATTAATAGTTCAAGAGGATCTCCAAGAGGAGCAGAACGTATAATTGTAACTTCAGCATTAGGTAAGATACCCATTTCAAGAAGTGCCTTTCGAGTAGCTCCTTGTTTAACTAGTTTTACTATTCTTCCTTTCTGACCTACTTCCATTTGATCTAATGTCATTTCCATATGATTACCTCTGGATATTTATGAAAAACTCGAAACAGAAACTAATCTGTTTTCATTTATATGTTAGAATTGTGATACTACATGGAAACCATAATTTTCATAGCTAATCTATGACCTAACGCTACATGAGAACCCTTTACACTAACCATTATTGGTCCATAGCCTATAGATCTGATTACTCTTATTATTTCTCCAGGTAAAAAGCCCATTTCATGCAATCTTCTAGTAGCCATTCGGCCACCCCTGATGGTTCTGATAACTACTTCCGTTTGTTCATTCACCATCGCCAAAGGGATACTTGAAAATGTTTCTGCAACCCTTCGTTCTCTATTTCTTGACATAGAATCAGCCATGTTTATCATATTCCAACTTTTTCAGTTCAATTCAACAGTATTTCATGGAAAATATAAAGGTTTTGATTGATCAAAATATTTTTGATTGATCAAAATTACTGTATTCTTTAAGTAAAGATAAGTGAACAGCCGTGTAAAGGTCAATAATGGCTCAAAAAGTAATAGATAAACTAAAATAAGTAAGATATACAGACAAGATTTTCCGCGTTCCTATATACATTAATTTTTGTCAAATACACCTATCTACTACAGAAGGACCACTTTCATCATATTCTTCAATCCTTACCCATAGATTGTTATTACTCAGTATTTCAGAAAGCCCCAATATTGATCCACCTAACCAGCTTGAATGCAATCTTCTTGGTTTGACTATTACTCCTATTTCTGTTCCCTCAGGTGCTTTTTCCTTTAATTCTCTCTTGATTTTTTCAACAAATCCTTCGTACATTGATCCTCCTCCTGTAAGGATGATATTTTCATAGAATTCCTTTGCTAAATCTAGATCTGCTTTTTGAATACTTTCTATTATAGCATCTGCAAGTGTTCCCTCTTCATCTCTTGTAGTTAATGGTTCTAGCCTCATTATTCGTTCTGGTGCATTATATCTTATCTCTCTTAATGTGTAGTATTGCTCATCATGAAGTTTGAATACTCTTTCTAATTTTCGATGATCTATTTCTTCGTTTTCACTCTGACCTGAACGAACAAACAGTAATTCTTCTGAAGCAATCTGAGTATTGTTCTTGATTATGTCTTTTTGTGATTCATCCATTATTAGCCCACTTGCTGTTATGTCATTATTTAATGCTTCAATTACATCTTTGCATCCTACTTTTCTTACGCTTATAGCGTGAATTATTACATAACCAGCATAAATTGGCACAATCCTTGTATTTGAATGTCCCACCATTACAACAACTCCCGTTTCTCTTTGGGTAGAGTATAGATCTAGGAGCTCACTCATTGAAAAATAGAGTGCAGGTACTTTCATTTTTCCAAAGAGTATTTCAGCTACCTTTCTTCTATTTATTCCCATTTCCTTGAAGGTATCATCTTTTTCTTTCTTTGGCTCCTTCATTAGCCATTCTTTTGATACTTCGGGTAAAGATGAACCTTCTATTATTGTCTTTTTTCCTTTCATAGAATCAACATGTGGTTCGTCTTTTATGTTCTCAAGGAATAGTACGGGTGTTTTTGTGGGGTCAAGGTTTGTCTTTCGATATATTTCATCTACAAACAATTCAAAATTTGACCAATTGACTTTTTTATTACCAGCATCGTCGAAAGTTATTACTTCAACGGCTTTTTTTGAAGGTTTGATTATCTTTTGACCTGTCTCTCGTATGAATACTTTCTCGTTCTCATCAAAATTAACGGTTGATTCAAACACCCACCGGGGAGTTGTTTCCCCAGCATATCCTACTCTTGTATTACAACTTCCTACTTCTATAATAAGAGATTGAAACTCCTCTACCTTGTCTTTCATTTTTGGAATTGTTTCAGCTAGTAGATAAGTTAGTTTGCTTTTGTGCATCGCTTCTTTATTAGTAAGCATTGTTGAGCATAAATTGCAAATATACCCTACACCAATCCAGCTTCTTTTTTCAGTTCCTTTTCTGACATATAACCGTGACATTGCTTTTCTACAATGCTTTGGCATTTTTTCCGTTGGCATTTTTTATCATTCCTAATATCTATTCTCATTACTAACTAATAAAGTCTTCGAATGTCATACCAAAATAATGGTATATCATAGAAAATGGTATACCATTCAATATGATTAATTCTTTTTTTGATTCAGAAATACTATAAACAGCAGTTATCAACGTACAAAATAACATGATTGAAACACAAGTACGGCAAGTAAAAACGAGGTTCTTACAACTCACGTATATACAGAAATTTACGTTTTTATTGACTTATAAATAGCTATTCAGAGCCTAGATTATCATTTTTAAACACTAATGTCATCAAGTTTTCATTTATTTTGATCCTAAATCCTTCATGGTCCATTTCTTTCTTTGGATTGAATTCACACATTTTGAATGTAATTGATTCTAATATTGCAGCTTTACCTTTATATGTTTCAAATTCTATCGTGAAACTGTTTCCGGATGCATTTCGTATTACTAATTCCATTTTTTCTTGATTAAACTTCTGAGGAAGATAAGTGTCATGTACCTTTATTATAGGTATGTAACTCTCTGGTACAACTACTTTACAGGAAAGTAATTCCTCTATTGTGTATTCCTCTTTTGGTTTAGGATTTTTTCTGTAAATGTAGGTTCTGTGTTTCTCATAGTTTTGGTAAAACATTGCCCAAATCATTATTCGAAAGGAGGATGTATCGACTCCCCGTTTATCATATTCCTTCTTAGCGTAGCTTATTGCCTTGTACCAAGGTTTGTTATTTGGATCATAGATCTGATCTGTGATATCCCATTCAATTTCTGGGTAAAGGTCAGAAAATTGGTCTACATCAGCTTTTTCGGGCTCAAAAGAACTTACTGCAAATCCCATATCAAGTGGTGAATCACCATCATCTAGAAGAAATTCAACATAATTTCCATCTCGAGCCATTATGTAAATTCCTTCATAGGTTTCATCGGGTCTTTCCGTTATTCTGTGAGTGGTGTTTTTTAGTATTTTTGTTAGTTTGAGAAGCTTCTCAAAACAGTCGCTCTTGATCGAAAAGAGAATATGATCAATGTTGAGATATTCTTTATTATTCATTATGAATAGTTGTAGTATTCTTCTAATAAAAGTATATCTTCTAACTTGAATTTATTAACTAGTACAAGTGAACCATTATAGCGTGATAAAACTGGCTTCATTGAAATGACTTAAAAAATTGGTGGAGAATAATTATTATCAATGGCATGGACCTGTTTCGTTACAATGACATTCACAATCTTCTTTTTTTGCATGTTTTTCCAAACATTTTTCACTCGCATTCTTATTTTTCTCTTTACAGCAACATTTTTCGTTATTATTCATTTTTTTCACCTTTATAGCATGTCTCTTATACTATATTTTGTATAGTAAATATACTTTTAAAAGTTATCAAGTTTGTGTAAATATAGCCTCTTTCAGCTAATGAAATTGCTAACAAATAATGTAGTAACTATATTAAAGGATAGTATAAGTATGGATTTAAAAGAATGCTCCGAGAAAGTGATTGAAGGACCCTATTGCCTAAAACATGCAGCACCAATTCTTAATTTCATAAGCTCTAAATGGTCGGTTCATGTGATAACACTAATAGCTCAGGCTCAAAAGCCTGTTCGGTTTAATGAAATTGAAAAGAAATTAAAAAAAGCAGCTGGTTCTTTGAGCCCAAAAACACTTACTGCAAGGTTAAGGGAAGCAGAAAGTCTTAAACTAATTAACAGAGAGATTTTTCCAGAAATCCCACCTCACGTAGAATATAGGTTAACTTCTGAAGGAGAAACTTTTTTTCAAGCAATGCTTCCATTGTTAGACTGGGCATCAAATTGTGTGAATCATGATTGCGAGACAGATTAACACAGCAAATAACAACCTAAATTTACAAAAGATGCTCTTTTAGTATAACGAACAAAGAAGAGTATGAGAAAAGGATGGGTAAAGGGAAGGAGAGGAAAAATTAAGCTGTAAAGAAGATCATGAATCATTCTTTAATGTGAAATGGCTTGCCCCGTATGTGGTAAAAGATAATTGATAAAAAAGTTGGAAAAAATATTTAGTTATTGTCTTAGGTATTATTTTATATAATAATAATACTATTATATTCCGTGAATAGCAAAGCCTCATCACCGAGGTATAAGGTGCTACTAGTAGATGATGAACGGGGGCTATTAGATTTAGGTAAAAGTTTTCTTGAAAGAATTAACGAAAACTTAGTAATTAAATGTGTTACATCAGCAATTGATGCTTTAAAAGTTATTAATACTGAATCATACGATGTTATAGTTTCTGACTATCAAATGCCAAGTTTCAATGGGCTTGAGTTTCTTAAAAAAATAAGAGATGAAGGCAATACTATACCTTTTATCATTTTTACAGGAAAGGGAAGAGAAGAAGTAGCCATTGAGGCATTAAATCTGGGGGCAAATCGCTATATGCAGAAAGGAGCTGATTTGAGAACTCAGTATGAGGTACTCTATCAAGCTTTTAACCAAGAAATAAAATATTGGAAAAGCCAAGAAGCAATTATAGAACGAGATCAACGTTTCACTAGAATGACTGAAAGTATTCAAGATGGATTAATGATTGTTGAAAACGGTAAAATAACCTTTGCAAACAAAAGAGTTCAGGAAATATATGGTTATTCAAGAGAAGATTTTATGAATATTAAATCACCACTAGAACTGATTGCTCCTGAAGAAAAAGATCGTTTCAAAAAATTTATTGAAAAAACTACAAAAGAAGACTTTCAAGCTAGTGAAATCGCATATTGGATTGAACGAAAAGACGGTGAAAGACGTTATATTGTTACCAGATATTCTTCATCAATTGAAGAAAAATTGAAGTCACATTATGTTATTATGACCGATATAACAGAACGGGAGCTAGCTAATGAATCTTTATTACGAAAAATCGAACTTGAAGAGCTTGTTTCTTCCATTTCAACTCAATTTATCAATGCGGACATCGACGAGATTGAAGCTAATATTACACAAGCACTTCAAAGAATTGGTAAGTTTATTGAAGTTGACCGAGGATATATTTACTTAATTGATGAAGCTAAAATGGTAAAAAGTTATTCTTGGTTTAAGGAGGAAGTGGGGCCAGGGGCTGATCTTTTCCAAAATTTTCCCCTTGAAGTAATCGCTTGGGGGTTAAAAAAACTTCAGAGATTTGAAATGGTTTACATATCATCCATTGATGACTTACCTCCAGGAACCGCGATAGAAGCAGATTTTCTTCAATCATTAGGGGTAAAAACTCTCGTTGCTGCTCCATTAAACTACAAAAACACTCTTCTTGGATATATGGGTTTTAGTGCAGTGTTGGAAGAAAAAAAGTTAGAAGAAGAAGATTTTATGATGCTTAATTTTGTAGCAGAAATAATAGTAAATGCACTGGAACTAATTCAAGCGGAAAAAGCTATAATAGAGAGTGCAGAAAAATATCATATGCTATTCGAAAATGCAAGAGATGCAATCGTTTTGATACGAATGAAGGGGAACGAACTAGGTGAGTTCATAGACGTAAATGATTCTGCTTGTAATGAACTTGGTTATACAAAAGAAGAGTTTTTAGCACTCTCACCCACTGAAATAATAGGTAAGGAGTTTCTTCCACAGTTTGCTAAATTATTGGAAAACATAATTTCTCAAGGATCTTATATAGAAGAAGTAATTATCGAAGCAAAAGATGGAACATTAATTCCAACAGAAATAAGTGCTTATTTTGCACAAATAGGAGGAGAAAAGATACTCTTCGCTATTGCTCGAAATATTACAGACAGAGTCAAAACAAGAAGAGAGCAAGAATCTGTGTGCAAATCAGTAAATGATGAAGTTCAGAGAAGTAATTTTGAGGTACTGAAGCATCTTGAAGAGATTAAAGAAAATCTCCAAAGTGAACAACAACAAGTTTTGGAGAAAACAATTGATGCAATTAGAAATTCAGGTGAAAAGATAAAAAACAAACTTGATACGTATAAGAAACATAGCATCCAAAAATGAAAAATTGATAAAATAAGCTATTACTTCAATTTAGGCTTTCAAGTCATTACAGAGATTTTTAGAGAAATAATTACTAACATTAATTATTCTCCTCCTATAATTTAAACTCTTCTATTTGTCTTTATTCACAGTCTTTCTCCTCATAAAAGTTTATTAATTCCCTAACCCAATAATTAACTACTAAAGCTTGGTGTAAAAAAATGAACTTAGAGAAAGTCACAAAATTCGAGCTTAATGTTCAAAGCATGCTTAGAGATATGTCTCGTCATACTTCTGATGCTATTCGAGGTATGGGGTTAGCAGTGGACCATTGGCTTGATAGAGATGAAGAAGGGTTAAAAGAGGTTCAAGAAGCTATTTATGCAAGTGAGCAAGATGCAGGAGTCATCATGTCGGAAATAATCGAGCTTCTCTCAGCTGTTTCTAATGTTAATGATTTTAGAAGAGAGATATTGGCAGTTACAACCACAATTGATCGAGTAGCAGACCTTGCTAGAAGTGCTACTTTCTTTCTTAGCACTTTTTATGAGTGGAAACCACCTGAACGGGTTAGAAACCTCTTAATGGAGATGATAAATTCAGTGATTGATATTTCTGATGAACTACTCAAACTTATGTCATCCATAATCAATAGGTCATCTTTTCAGCTCAAGCATGTTGAAGAAATAAGACAGATGGAATCAAAGATTGACCAAATCTATAAAGAGCTGGTTCTTGAAGGGTTAATTATAGGCAAAACCGATCTTTTGTGTTTCATACAACTCAGAGAATTTTATGAAAGAATAGAAGAGATTGCTGATGAGATAGAACGAGCTGCAATTCTAATAAGAGCACTTATCATTTCAGAACTTTAACAAAAAGAGCAAAAAGGACTATTAGATTTATTTATTTCACTCATAGAATCTTTAATATTAAGTTCAGCTAATTCTTAATTGAGAGACTTATGAATAATTCAACAACCGATGATATTCCAATAGCTCATATTGTTCAAGACCATTGTGTAGTCTGGGATTATACCCATGCCAGCGAATTATATGAGCTCGAATATTTTGGTAAACCGGTTGGGATTAGAAAGCCTAACGATTTTGATTTTCAAAGACCTCTTCAGCTCTCTCTCTTTGATGCGGCTTATCTTCTGGAATTTCACATCATCAAAATAATTGATGATAAAAATAAAAAAGAGGAACTTAACTTAGAGCAATTTATTGAATATGCAAACAACAATTTTGAGAAGTTTGATGAAAAATACCTAATCTATAAAGATCTCAGAGAAAGAGGCTATGTGGTAAGAACGGGCCTTAAATTTGGCTGTGATTTTACTGTTTATCAAAAAGCTCCGGGAGTAGATCATTCATCTTTTGTAGTTCAAGTGGCAGATAATCAATTAATGCTAGACCCAGTAATCCTTGTAAGAGCCGGAAGATTAGCAAGTTCTGTAAAGAAAAACTATGTGATTGCTACTATTAGGGAAAAAGAAATCAATTATTATGTTTTTCAAAGATATAAGCCGTAAACGCCTAAATATCTTTATAGTTCAACAAAAATCAACAAAAATCAACGTTTGTATGTAGTTAATTTTTGAAAAAAAAGATGAGGGGAAAAAAATAACTAGGGAGTTAGATTACTAACTAGTTCATTCAAGATCTTCAAAGAGGACGACTGATCCTCCTGCTTTTTCAATCTTGATTTTGGCTTTCTCGCTAACTTTATCGGTTATGATCTTAAGGGGGTAAGAGATTTCTCCAGCACCTAAAAGTTTGGAATAACCTAGTTCGTCAAGGTTAATGACGATAGGCTCTCCTTCTTCTGGACGGAAAGCTTTACCTGTTAAGAGTAAACGAGGAATCATTGCATCAATTTGAGAAACATTGATAGTAGTATCTTTGTTAACTATAGATTGAGGTCTTTTGAAACCATGTTTACCGATCTCATCCCACCTAGTTTTCCAGGTGCGAATACGATGCCTAGTAAGAGCACCAGCATTTCCTACACCACCGCGGTGACCTTTACCTCTGTGGCCTCGGGTTCTACCCCAGCCATGAGAACGGGAACCTCGTCGTTTGTGAACTTTTCTATTTCTTCGATTCATGATATTCACCTAGCTCATTTTCTTAAGCAGTTCAGTTATTGCTTCTGCTCGATAGCCTTGATCTCCTTTGTTTGTGAAATCTTGCTTGGTATTTTTGTAGCCTTTTCGTGGAGGATGAAGTCTTAAAACAGGTCGTAGCCAAGGAATTTTTGTGAAATTTGCGTCCCCTTTGATAATAGCTTCTGATAAAGCCATTATTGTTGGGAAATCAGTATTTTCAGACATAAATTCATCAGTTATTTTCTTGCGACCGATTCGTTCACCTCTTTTTGTAAGAAGATGATGGATTGTATCAGCATCAACTTCTCCCCAAGTGAGGTAATCTTTTGCTTTTCTCAACATACCTTGAACAGATTTTGTTCCACGAATTAAAGTAGCATGGTGTGTTCTATGTAGTCTTAAAAGACGCATAGTATGCTTGGTGTCATAAGGTGCACCAATGAAACTTCGTATACGAACAACTGCGTAAAGTGGATCTTCTGACATTTTTTTAGTCCTCCATTGTACGAGTAGTTCTTCTACTAGGTATAACATACCTGTAAGTATTTCTTAACGCTACCCAAGTTGCCATTGCGAAATTTTCAGTAGTTCGTGTTTCGCCACGTGTCTTACTCCAGACATCAGAGATACCAGCTAATGTTAGAACAGTTTTAGCTGTTCCACCAGCTACTAGCCCTAATCCTTGTGGTGCGGGAATAAGGTCAATCTTGGTAGAACCAGTTTTACCGAATACCTTGAAAGGAACGGTATGAGCCTTACCACAACTGCATACCCAACTACCGCAGCCTCTGCGGATAGGAGTAATGTTTATCTTAGCATTTACTATTGCTTGTCGGATTGCTGGACCAATATCTCTTTTCTTGGCTGATGCAACGCCGATATAGCCATTTTTGTTGCCTACTGCAACAGTTGCCTTAAACCTTCTTTTTCTACCTGCATCTGATTGTGCGGTAACCAATTTAATGGAAAGTACATCATCTATTAGATCGGGTAGTAATAGATCGACAATTTCTACTTCTTGAATTCGTTTTCTCAACATGAAGATTTCATCGATTGAGGTTATTTGGCCTTCTTTAACCATCTTTCCGAGCTTAGTTCTCGGCTGCCAGGGGTCTTCGTATGCCATTTTTTTATTCCTCCTTTACTGCGAATGCAGTGGTTATTTCTTTACGAGTGTCAGCAAAGTATTTTTCAATATTTTCTGGCTTTCTTCGACCGTAACCACTAAATCGTTTTTTATATGCCTCTTTGTCTTCACTTAGAAGAGCTCCGAACTCAGCTATATGTTTTCCAGCAACCCTTTCATCGGATGGGAAAATAGCAGCGTTATGAGGAATATCTACTCCAGCATCAACTACGCCTTTTAGGGCGGAGTAAAATCTTGAACCGTAGTGTTTAGTATTAATCAAACCACTGTCAAGTATTGCAGCTTCTACTCCTGCAGCTAAAGCTTTCTTACCGGCTAAATAGCCAGTCAAGTAAGCAGCTGGAAGGTTAGAAGTTGGAGAGTTAATCCATTTGAATTCTCTTAGCTCTCGTGAGTGAGCATGGGCAAGAGTTTCGTCTCCTTCAGTTTTTGCATTAATGAACTGAACGATCATATGTTTGTTTGATGGACGAATAACTAATCGGGTTCTTCTTGAAAGTAATAGTTTCTTTCTACGATAGTAGTTCGTTTTCTGACTTCTTCGTCTTTTCAGAGGGACTTTATATTTTGGTCCTATTTTGGACCGTCTTTTTACTGCCATCATAATCACCTTTTAAGCTCCGGCAAACGTCTCAACGCCATTTGGTGCTCTGTAATGAAGGTTCTAAGATAACGGACACTTCTAAAGGAGTTTCCTTTTGCTTGTCTGTAAAGTGTTCGATAAGTAGAACGCTCAATAAAGCCTTCATCTCTTAAGTTTTTGAGATATCTTCGTTGAGATCTTATCTTATTAATCCATACTCGCTTGGGATTAGTTCTTGCAGTAGCCTTACCTTTTCTTCGACCAGGACCTCTTCGTTGTCCTCGATCTTGCTTTGGTTTTCTGGCTCTTGCTCTTCCTCTGCTGATGCCTTGAATATGTTTCTTATTTATAGCACCATCATGAATTAATCGTTTAACATCTTCTCGAGTAACTGCCAATGAGACATTTAATAGATCATCAGGATCAGGGCTAATATATACCCTATTGAGTCCTATACCTAGAATGCTCGCTGCGATTCTTCTTTGAATTTTTACATCTACCATTGTTATCACTCTTCTTCTGTTAAATCATCAAGCTCAAACTCGAAGTCATCATCATCAAAGAACTCAAATTCTTCCTCATCGAGGATATCAAGTTCATCATCAACAAGATCAAATTCTTCATCTAAATCATCATATGTTGGTTCATCAATATCAAGGGCACGGCCTCTTAACATTGGGTTCAAGAGATGAATGTTTAGATCTTTAGCTCGATCAATTATAGCAATTCGTTTTCTGTTTCCTACAGAACCTCTAATCACGGCTACTTCTGCTTCGGGATTGACGGTTTCAAGTTCACTAACATTTGCAATATAATGAATTTCAAACCCAGAGGGATGAAGGCCTCTTACAGCCTTAGGTCCACGATAACCTTTGTTTACCATGGCTGGCTGTCCGCCTCTTTTATGTCTCATCCTACTGTCAATACCTTTTGCTCGACGATAGCCTGGTTTAAGTCTTACAAATTTGTCAAAATTTTCACGTCTAAAAGTAGGCCTTTTACGGGCCATTTGTGCTCTTAAACGTAATAATCGTTTTTTGGATGACTTCTTGGGGGGCTTGTCTGTATTGGATGTATTTTCTGTCATTTTTCTTCACATCCTAGCTTGGAGGACTTCCACGTCCTTTATCACTAACATAGACACCGTCCATGAATGTTTTTGGACTTTTGTGTCTTTTACCTCGAAGTTTGCAAATTTCTTGCATTGTAGCAGCTGTTTGACTAACATGTTCAATGTTTATTCCAGTAACTGTTACATCACCTTCTTTGACGACTACTTTTGATTCGCCAAGGATTTGAATGATTTTTGGTTCTTTTCCACCATAAAGGTTCTCAATTCTTACCTCTTTACCTACAACTGAGACAGTCATAGGGAAATGGCTGTAAACGACCTTAAGATGGTAATAGAAACCTTCAGTTACACCAACGAACATATTTCTAATATGGGCTGCTGTTGTTCCTACGAGTGCTTTTCTCTTACTTTTAGCTAGTTTTGTATATACTTTAACTAACTTATTCTCATTGTCTATTTCAATATCTAGAGGAATAATACCAAAAGTTCTTTCAAGAGAGCCTTTTGGGCCCTTAATCTTGATAGTTTTCTTACTTTCTTGAGTAATAGTTACTTCTTCTGGGATTGGTATTTCTACTAGATGAATTAATGTGTATGGCATTTTTCTAACCTCTCATTAATAGACATAAGCTAAGAGTCTACCACCAGTATGCTTGTTTCTAGCATCTGTGTGTGTCATAACCCCGTGAGGGGTGGTCAAAATCAATATCCCGAAATCACGAGCTGGTAATGTTTGACTTTCCCAGCCTTCGATCTCCTTTACCTTTACGGGGTAACGGGGTTTGATTACTTGGCACTTGTTTATCCTGCCGAGGAGCTGTACTACAAAGACACCTCCGCGTCCATTATCAATGTATTCGAATTCACCAACGTATCCGTTGATCTGCATGATTCTTAATACATCATTGATTAATTTGGAAGCAGGTTTTAGTACTGTTTCTTTACGACCTAGCTTTTCAGCGTTCATGATCGTAGTCATTGCGTCAGATAGGGGATCTCCAACCATTTTTATTATCCTCCTCTTACTCCTGATTTTTTAAAGCCTAAATCAGGGGCTATTTCTCTAAAGCACCTGCGGCATATGTTCAAGTCTGCTCTTCGTATGATTCCTTTATGAGTGCCACATCTTCTGCACTGTCTGGAACCTTTTCCAAAGTTTACTGTTCGAAGTTCTTTCATATTAATTGAACAACTCCTCTAATTACTTCAACATTGAAGTTTTGTTGAATGAAGTGTATTGATTCTTTTCTATTGAGTAAGTGATCTTTTGGAACAGCTCTTCGTTGCAATTTTCTTCGTGCAACACGATAGCCTGGTCGTTCCATTCTCA